>NZ_JBFRKQ010000025.1:21592-73943 GCF_041469505.1 Vibrio sp. 10N.286.49.E11 | reverse complement strand
GAAATCAAGCATTATGTTGTCATTTGTTGTAACCTTTCTATAGGGAATATACGACAGAATCACGGTAATATCGCGTGCGCCACGGCGATATGCTTCACGAACCGGAATCGAATCGGCTACACCGCCATCGGTATAACAGCCACCAGAGAAACACGGAGTTTCACGGTAAGCGATAGGTAAAGCCGTTGTTGCTTCAACAACATTAGAAAGGTTTTCTGGCTTAATATGGTAGTAGTCTGCACTGCCCGTATCGACATTTGTGACAGCAGCAATGAGTGGGATACTTGAAAACAACTCACCACAATCGAGCGGATAACGTTGATTGGATTCGTTCCATAACCATTTAACATCTACCAAGTTACCGCCTTTGGCAAAGCGAGCAGGATTAAAGAAAGTTTTATCCGTCGCCATCGTGGTGATCACATCATAACTGCGTTTTGGTGCATGAGATAAGTAGCCAACCAGATTCGACACACCTGCAGATACGCCGAAGGCAAAATCATAAGGACGGAAATCGTCTTGCATGAAGGCGTCTAAAACTCCAGCAGCAAAAATACCTCTCATTGCTCCACCTTCAACGATTAATGCGCTCTTATTCATCTCAAACTCTTCTACTTTATAAACTGATAGTCGTAGAATAATCCCATCACTCTTACAAAGATAATGGGATAGATTTATCAATTCGATAGGTAAAAACTATCAATGTGGATTATTAAATTTTTCAATGATTTAGGGTTGCTTAATAAACAGCGAGATCAAAAAAGGCCGTTGAGTGATTCACTCAACGGCCTTTCAATTAACGAATCAAGATGATTGATTACGACTTAAATTCGCTCACGTCGATTTCAAGCAGTTTACCAATGCCTTCACCGTATGCAGGGTCAGCTTTGTAACAGTGTCTTAGGTGACGCAATTGAATCTCTTTTGGCACGCCGCCTAGGTTGCGAGCAGTGTTATCAAAAAGAATCGCTTGCTTCTCTGGTGTCATTAGGCGGAACAAGTCACCCGGTTGCGAGAAGTAATCTTCATCTTCGCGGTGATCCCAGTGTGCTGCTGCGCCATCTAGGTTCAGTGCTGGTTCAGCGAAATCTGGTTGCTCAGCCCATTGACCTTCGTTGTTTGGCTCATAACCTAATGTGCCACCGAAGTTACCATCGACACGCATCGCGCCATCACGGTGGTAGCTGTGTACTGGGCAACGAGGCGCATTCACTGGAATGTGCTGATGGTTTACACCCAAACGGTAACGTTGTGCATCACCGTAAGCAAACAGACGACCTTGCAGCATCTTGTCTGGCGAGAAGCTGATACCTGGAACTACGTTCGCTGGGTTGAATGCTGATTGCTCTACTTCTGCGAAGAAGTTTTGCGGGTTACGATTTAGCTCAAATTCGCCCACTTCGATCAACGGGTAATCTGCATGAGGCCAGATCTTAGTCAAATCGAACGGGTTGTATGGAACCTTCGCTGCATCCGCTTCTGGCATCACTTGTACTTTCAACGTCCATTTCGGGAAATCTTGGTTATCGATGCTGTCTAGCAAATCACGTTGGTGGCTTTCGCGATCATCACCGATCACTTGTGCCGCTTCTGCGTCAGACAAGTTCTTAATACCTTGCTGAGATTTGAAGTGGAATTTAACCCAGAAACGTTCGTTGTCAGCATTGATGAAGCTGAACGTGTGACTGCCGAAACCATGCATGTGGCGGTAAGTCGCAGGGATACCGCGATCACTCATCACGATAGTAATTTGGTGAAGTGCTTCAGGTAAAGAAGTCCAGAAATCCCAGTTGTTCTTCGCGCTGCGCATGTTAGTGCGAGGGTCACGTTTAACGGCGTGGTTTAAGTCTGGGAACTTAAGAGGATCACGAAGGAAGAATACTGGCGTGTTGTTACCCACCATATCCCAGTTGCCTTCTTCAGTATAAAACTTCAACGCGAAACCGCGAATATCACGCTCCGCGTCCGCTGCGCCACGTTCGCCAGCTACCGTTGTAAATCGTGCAAACAGATCCGTCTTTTTACCGATTTCAGAGAATAGTTTAGCTTTGGTGTATTGAGTAATATCGTGAGTCACAGTGAAAGTGCCGTAAGCCCCTGAACCTTTCGCGTGCATACGACGCTCTGGAATCACCTCACGATCAAAATGCGCCATTTTTTCTAAAAACCAAACATCTTGAAGAAGTTGAGGACCGCGTTTACCCGCAGTTTGAACATTCTGGTTATGAGCAACAGGACAACCCGCAGCTGTAGTTAATTTTTTACTCATCATCTATTCCTTATTACCTTTTAGATGCACCATCTTTGTTGCATCTTTACTTCTGAATGGTGGCTATTCATCACACAAAACCACGCAGTAATTAAGGATATAGAATACGCCTGGGCTAAAGTAAAATATAATCGTTTGTATTTATCGTTATCATGGATAAAACCTATCAAATTAATGATCTAAATCATAATCATTCAATATTGACAATAATATTTACAATATAATAATCATGAACTTACAACACGCAGAAAACCAAAGCTAGGCGCAGCCTACCTCGTAGAAGCCACTATTTTTGAGATATTTTGTGACCTAACCGTAAAGTCGCTGCGATATTTCTTGCCGTTCTTGTTAAGTTAAGCTCCGCCTCTTGTAATACTTTTTCTAAAGTTTGTGGCGATCTTACAGTTCCAAACAAGCTGCTCATTTCGCCGTAAAGCGCTTCTACTTCGGTGCCTAAAGATCCGGCAATTCCTATGGTTGGAATGCCCTGTAAGCTCGCACGTTTGGCAATGCCATAAGGTGTTTTTCCTTGCAGAGTTTGATTGTCCATCTGCCCTTCACCGGTAATCACAAGGTCGGCACCTTTCAACACATCATCGGCTTGCAAAACGTCCAGTACCATCTCGATACCGGGTTTAATTTGCATGTTGAATAGCAAACCAAGTCCCATCGGCGAGCCACCAGCCGCACCATAACCCATACGCTTTTGAACGGATTCACCGCCGTCTACACAACCTTGCGTTTCTGCGACTTGAGCAAAATTCGCAAGCGCCTTATCAAGCATTAAGACTTGTTCAGGTGTCGCTCCTTTTTGCGGACCAAATACATGGCTGGCACCGTTATCGCCACACAATGGATTATCAACATCGCATGCCACAATCAACTCGACATCTGCATAGCGCGAATCCAAACCTGTAAGATCTATTGATGCTAATTCTGCAAGTGCAGCACCACCTCGGCCAAGCTATTGTCCAGTACTATCTTGCCCTTTGCCATCTTGCCCTTTACTAACTAACAAGCGTCCACCTAACGCTTGAACAATACCTGCACCACCATCGTTGGTCGCACTGCCACCCAATCCTAAAATAATGCTCTCAGCACCTTGTTCAATGGCTTCTAAGATCAATTGCCCTGTACCAAATGAAGAAGCTATTAACGGGTTACGCTGTTCTGATTTAAGTAAATCCAAACCAGAGGCAGCGGCGATCTCAATTAAAGCCGTTTTCTTAGGATTCTGATCCGACGGTTCTAGCATTGCCCATTCTGCATTGACTGGTTGCCCTAACGGCCCTTCGACTTGGCTATGTCGCTTTTCACCAAAAAGCCCTTGGAGCAATACATCCACAGTCCCTTCACCGCCATCGGCCAAAGGCAAGGTCACATAGTCAGCGTCAGGGAAGATTTCACGAAAGCCCTTTTCGATACACGCTGCCACCGATAAGGCAGATAAAGACTCTTTAAACGAGTCTGGTGCAATAACAATTTTCATACTGAGAGATCCAAAAGATTAGTAATTTTGATGAGTGCCCGATCCAAAAATGCCCCTATTGAAGATCAGCAAGCTAATCACTTAATAGGGGCAGTATATAAAGTAAATACTAAGCACATAACGTCACCCTCACATTGAGGTTATTGATACCCGCAATTTGTGAGTTAGATCTACTACTTACATATTGGAATCATAGATTGAGAGCATCGACCGAAATTTTAGGATAGGCAGAGTAGAGTTGCATAAATTGAAGATGGTATAGTCCACGAAAATCAAACATCTTGGACATCATCATGCATTCTAGCGACATCATCAAATTGGCAAATTTAGGCGTTAATATCGAAATTTCAAAAGACTCTTCCTTGCATCCCTCTGATGCGTTAGAAGTGGTAAAGATTGTTGCTGAAATCGGTAGCCAAATCGTCATCAAAAAGAAGTACCACACAGACTACCTGATTCAGATGGCTGAAGTGGGCCGTGATCATGTGACTATTGCTGTTTAAGAACAGCCACTATTTCGAAATTGACATAACCTCAGCTTCAACAGTTTAGAGCGACATGTTGATATAAAAATGCAGCATATTGGGGGGCAATATGCTGCATTTTCTCTTTTCGTTAGGAGCACCGAGAACGCAAAGAGAAACTAGTTAATAATTCTAAGTAGAGTTAGTGGTCAAACAACATCGGAACACCCGTTTGCACACAAACATCATTCAGTCGTTTTTGTGCCGTAAGTATATTCTCTTTCCAACGTTCATCTTGAGCCCACATCTCAATCACGAGTGGTACGACGCACTCAGTCTCTTTCAACGTTTCAAAAATGGCATTAAAGTCGACTTCACCATCACCAATCACTAAGTCTCGAAATTGACCTTTGTATTCGTCAGTCACTTTATAAGTGTCTTTGAGGTGGATCTGAGTGATATGAGGCTTGCTCAACTTTAGTTCCGTCACTATGTCGTAATTCCAACCGGAGATATTACCCACATCTGGATACGCCGTGAAATACGGTGAATTGACTTCACGACTCAGCACTTCAAACTTGCTCAAAGAGTTCAAGTAGTCGGTATCCATGATCTCCACAGCGAGCATAACGCCCGACCTTTCCGCCAACTGCGCAGAAAGCTTCATGCCTTCAATGAACCTCTGGTGAGTCACCTTATCCGCAGGCTCGTAGTAAACGTCATACCCAGCCAATTGGATGGTACGAATACCCAATTTGTAAGCGAGTGAGATCGCTTTTTCCATATGGATAGCCGCTTGTTCACGAATCACCGGATCTGCAGATCCAAATGGGAACTTGCGATGCGCGCTTAAACACATGGATTGCAGCGGTACACCATGCTTTTCACACAGGCGACGTAAGACATACACTTCATCGTCATTCCAATCCAAACGGCTACGGCGCTCGTCTGATTCATCTACCGATATCTCAAGAAAATCAAAGCCGAGCTCTTTGGTTGTTGCCAGTTTGTCTTCCCAGCTGAGTTCGTTAGGTAGGGCCTTCTCATAAAGCCCTACTCGGTGGCGTAATAAGTTTTGGTACATAACGCCTCCTAATTCCAGTAACGGTCGATCTGAGCTTTTAGTGCTTCTGCTGTTTCTTTACCTTTTTCACCCGCAAGTGCGCGACCTGCAATAAAGGTTTTCGCTTTAATGCCTTCAAATAGGTAAAGGTCTTCAGGCACGATGCCACCTGTGATAGAAAGCTCGATGCCCATTTCAGACAATGCACGCATCTTCACAAGATCTTCTTCTGTCCAGCCCACACCAGCTAATTCAGCGTCACGAGAACGGTGATAGATAGCTTGAGAGATACCTAGGTCGACCCAAGATTGAGCATCGTCCATTGTCCAATTGCCGTAAATTTCGATTTGGATTTCACCGTTAAATTCGTCAGCGACTTTCTTACACGCACCAATGGTTGCGATGTGTGCAGCCGCAGAAACGGTTATCCAATCAGCACCCGCTTCGAATGCCATTCGAGCCAAAATTGCGCCGCCATCGGTGGTTTTCATATCGCACACAAGGATATGGTCTGGGTGGTTTTTACGAAGGGTAGAAACCGCTGTCATACCTTCAGCAAAAGCCAAAATAGTGCCCACTTCAATCACATCAACAAAGCTTTCAACGTTGTTTGCCACTTCAATTGCGGCAGGAAGATTTGTTTGGTCTAGGGCGATCTGAATCATTGGTTTAGTCATGTTGTTATCCTTTAATTTGTTCACGTATTAGACGGGCTAAGCCATCATGGTTGTTATCTGTTGAGCACACGCGTTGAACGTGTGATTTGACGATGTCATCAGCATTGAGCATCGCTACACCGAATCCGGCGTACTTAATCATGGATATGTCGTTGTGGTTATCACCGACGGCAATGACGTCATCGGCGTGATAACCGAGTTCTGCGATGTATTCAGCAAGGCGTAGGCCCTTACTGTTACCTTTTGCAGCAAAGTCGATTCGGTTTGACCAAGAACGCTCACCGTTGAAGTTCTCTCCTATCCATGGGTGTTGCATTAAACGGTCGACGGAATCTTGGCTCCCCTCTACCACAAACTTCCAAACGTGTTCAGCTTGTTGAGCTGTTTCTATGAATGATTCCACTTGGTAAATTTGTGGGCGATGTTGCTCTGGTGCCGTTTCAGCCCAGCTTTCCAATGTCAACATGTAGGCAAATGGGTTGTACTGTGAGTACGTCATGGCATGAGTTATATACATCACCATCTTGAGCTGAAACTCGTCAGCCATGTTAATGAAAGTAAGTGCCTTATCTTTCTCTATGGCGTTTTGAGTCAATACCGTTTCAGTTTGATAGTCATAAACATAAGTGCCGTTACAGCAGATGATTGGAGTATCTAGCCCCAATTCGTAATAGTAAGGTCGTGCTGCTGTGTGGTGTCGGCCAGTAACAATCATGACGTGACAACTTTGTTTGGCTTCTTGAATCGCCTTTTTTACTTCTGGATGAATCGTGTGATCATCCTTTAACACGGTTCCATCGAGATCTAACGCCAGCACTTTATACATAGAGTCCTCTACTTATTCCCTGAAGTCGGGCCTAATCAATATTGAAACTACTTAGAGTCGAAGCTCGTAACGGCTTACTTAAACGGCTTATTTAAACAAAAAGCCGATTTACTGTTGGCCGTAATAAGCATTTTCACCGTGCTTACGTAAGTAGTGTTTGTCGGATAGTTCTGGCTGAATTTTGATGCCGCTATTCAAGGTGCGCGTTGCCAACGCCATTGCCGACACTTCTTCTAATACCACCGCGTTATGAACGGCGTCGTTGGCATCTTTGCCCCAAGAGAACGGCGCATGTCCTGCAACAATCACACTTGGAACGGCCATTGGATCGATTCGACGTTGCTTGAACTCTTCGATAATCACCAAACCAGTATTTTTCTCGTACTCTTCAGAAATTTCAGAGTGAGACAATCGACGTGTACATGGGATGTCACCGTAGAAATAATCAGCGTGAGTGGTGCCTAAGGCTGGGATGTCGATACCCGCTTGTGCCCAAATGGTGGCACTGCGTGAATGCGTGTGAACAATGCCACTCACTTCAGGGAAAGCTTTATAGAGCTCTAAGTGCGTTGCGGTATCGCTTGAAGGATTGAGTTTCCCTTCAACAACCTTGCCTTCGAGATCGACGACCACCATGTCTTCAGCCGTCATATCACTGTATTCGACACCTGATGGTTTAATCGCTATCACTCCGTTAACACGGTCAAACTCAGAGACATTACCCCAAGTAAATGTCACCAAACCGTATTTCGGAAGTTGCAAATTGGCTTCTGAAACACGTTGTTTCAATTGGCTATATTTAGACATCGTTGCCTCCTTACGCCGCTTCCGCTTGAAGCAATGCAGCATCAATTAAACGCGCCACTTCTTCTGGGCTTTTGCACGCGCGAAGTTTTGAGAAGTCTTCATCGAATTCAATCAAGTTCGCCACTTGCATGGTGCCTTCGATGTGCTCTTCTGAGTCCTTACCCGCTAGTGTTATCAGCACATCTACAGGCTCATCAACACCTTCAAACGTAATTGGCGTTTCAAGCACGGTTAGCGCAAACCCAGTACGAATAACACCGTCTTCAGGGCGGCAATGTGGCAGTGCGAACGCATCGTGAATACAGATATAAGGGCCTTCTTCACCAATCGCTTTGGTAATCGCGTCGTAGTAACGCTCTTCTGCAATACCCGCTTTCACCAATGCATCAGTCCCAAGCTTGATCGCCGCTTTCCAGTCAGCTGCTTTTGCGTTCAGTAGGATAGAGTTATTCTTGATAAGAGATTCTTTTAAGTTCATGTTATTGCTCACTTATATAATTGTTTTTATTGGCTCAGCAGTGCGACACCACTGAGCCGTTTTTAATTATTTATGGAAGTTGTTCTCGATGATGGAAACAAGTTCGTCGCCGAAAGTTTTCACCATAATCATGTTCTTAACCGCTAACTGTTGCTTACCTTCCGGCAGACCCGTGATCTTCGCTGCAAGAGCAACCGAAGTAACGATGATGTCGAATGAACCAAGGTGTGATTTGTAATCAGTGATGGCGCTGTTAAAGGTCGAGCTTGGGATGCCTTTCTTGTCCAAATACTCTTTGATTTTCTTAGAGCACATCATTGAAGAACCTTGTCCTGAGCCACAGCACACTAAGACACGAACCGGTTTCTGGTCAGCGGCTGGTGAGATTCGAGTTTCTGATGTTGTAGAAGCTGCCGTTGTTGAAACAGATGGTGCTTCAGCGGTTGCTGTCGATTGTTGTGGAACCGCGACTTCAACCTCAATACCTTCAGGCGTTACTGCGGTCATTGTTTCAGCAGCAGCTTCTGCGTCTTCTTCAGCTCGTAGTTGCTTAGAAGCGAAGTACATGTAGATGCCAGCCAAAGCCAAAATCACAAAGAAGAACATGCTAGAGCTTGAGATACCTTGCATGATTGGTGGGAATACCAGAGCCCAGTCAGCCATGCCCATCCAGCCATTAAACTCAGTACCTGATTGAGCGAAGATATGGATTGCCCACGCAGAGCCAACCACTTCGATGATGCCCATCACGAAACAGATCTTCATCACCGCTTTCCAGCCACCAAAGTGGTTAGCAAACACACCGATAGTGGCGTTCGAGAAGAACATTGGGATAAAGCCAGGAATGATCATGATTGGTGCGTCAAACGCTAGCATTGCAAGAACAGCGGTGAATTGACCCACTGCGCCCCACATGAAACCAAATACCATTGCGTTAGGAGAGTAGGCGTAAATAGCAGCACAATCGATTGCTAAAACAGCGTTAGGAATAAGGCGTTGAGAAATACCGTTAAATGCCTCGGACAGTTCCGCAACGAACATGCGAACACCAGTAACGATGACTTGAATGGCAACAGCGAATTTCAAACCAGTTTCAAAAATGTAGATAAACCAGTGCGTTTTACCTGCCATGTCCTGAAGGTTATCAAGACCGAACGAAAGAAGAATAATGCCGAAGAAACCAGTCATTACTAACGTTGTTGCAGCGATACTGTCGTGGAAAATGTGTAACCACTTAGGCAGTTTGATGTGGTCAACACTGTCGTTCTTGTCGCCAAGCTTCGGTGCAACCTTGGTGGCTACCCATGAAGCAAACTGTTGTTGGTGACCAATCGAGAAACCCGCACCACCAGTGACTTCTTGAGTCGGCTTGAACATGATGTTTGAGGAGATACCCCAGTACAACGCCATCAATATTGCTGAATAAATAATGGCTTCCCACATACCTGCACCAAGCACGAAGTAGAAAACAGCAATGAGGCCAGCTTGCTGGAACATGATATGCCCAGTCAGCATGATGGTTCTGATACCCGTAATACGTCGGAAGGCAACAAGTAGAATGTTTAGCCCAAGAGCCAGTAATACTGCATACCCAACCCAAGAGTAGTTGTCGCCCATGGTTTCCATGGTGGACATCATGGAGGTGTACGGGTCAATTACCGATCCCGTTAATCCATGTATTTCACTCATTTTTTCAATAACCGGTTTAAAACCCGCTACCAATGTTCCTGCACCTACCTGCACTATCATGAAACCAACGATGGTTTTAATAGAGCCGGAGATAACAGTTGTTGCGTCACGTTTTAGAAGGATGTAGCCGAGACAAGTAACAAGACCGAGTAGCAACGGTGCTTTGGTCATTACCTGACTGTAAAAAATATAGAAAATATCGTATAAGAATTCCATATCTTTACCCCTGATTGATTTTTAATTTTAATGATTTGTAGGATGTGATGATTCTAGTTTTGCTCACGAACTAGACTTTACCAATCAAAAGTAATCATTCAATGCTCACTTGTGATTACTTTGATTTATATCAATTAACCACACCCAGAATGTGCTTAATTGAGCTTTAGATCACACGTAAAAATTATAAATACAATAAAATCAACCACTTATAAAACATTGTGATTAATGTCTGGTTTTTATAGCGATGTGGTTTGACAATCATGATGGTGATTATTAGAATCAAAACAAATCAAAAGTAATCATTAAATTGTCACAACGACAAAAAGAGTGATAAATATGAATGAAGTACAAAGACATAACGGCATCTTGTCGCTGTTAGAAGATATGCAGACAATCAACGTCTCTCATATTATTGATAAATTTAGCGTTTCTCCTGCTACTGCTAGGCGCGATATCGCTAAGTTAGATGAAGTTGGCCGACTTAGAAAAATTCGAAATGGTGCGGAACGAGTAGAAACTCAGAAGAGAAAGTGGTCACCACTGAATATCAACAGCACTGAGTTCTATGAAGAGAAATCAGAGATTGCTCAAGCAGCTGCAGGGCTTTGTCAGGCTGGCGATACAGTCGTGATCAACTGTGGTTCGACGGCTTTCCTACTCGGTCAGCAACTATGTGGCGATGACGTTCAAATCGTAACGAACTACTTTCCACTCGCAAGCTACTTGATCAACGAAGATCATGACGATGTCATCATCATTGGTGGTCAATACAACAAAGCGCAGAACATCTTTCTAAACCCTGCCCCTAATTCATTAGGCGGCTATGCGGGAAACTGGATGTTCACCTCAGGTAAAGGCTTAACCGATGCCGGGCTGTACAAAGCCGACATGTTAACGGCCGTAGCCGAACAACAAATGCTCGAACAGGTCGATAAGCTTGTCGTCGTGGTCGATAGCTCAAAAGTTGGACAACGTACCGGAATGCTCTTTTGCAGCACCAAGCAAATAGACATTGTCATCACCGGTAAAGACGCCAATCCCGAAGTCGTAAAACTGATTGAAGCTCAAGGGACGCAAGTCATCCTAGTTTAAATCGCAGGGCTAACTAGCCCACCAATAATAATAAATTTAGCTCAGTGCCTTAATCCAAATTAAGGCGCTCGGCTCCCTACATCCAAAATTAATCAAATTATTGAAATAAAAGGTATTATCATGAGCAATGTAAACGAAATCACTCGCGAGTCTTGGATCCTAAATACATTCCCTGAGTGGGGCACATGGTTAAATGAAGAGATTGAACAAACAGTTGTGCAACCGGGTACGTTTTCTATGTGGTGGCTGGGTTGTACAGGTATTTGGCTAAAATCAGAAGAAGGTGCAAACCTATCAATGGACTTCTGGTGTGGTACTGGTAAAAAAACACAAGCCGTTCAAAAAATGAAAAACCAGCACCAAATGATGCGTATGGGCGGTGTGGAAGCACTTCAACCAAACCTACGTACCGCGATCTTCCCATTGGACCCTTTCGCTATCAAAGAGATCGATGCAGTTATGGCATCTCATGACCACGGCGACCACATTGATATCAACGTTGCAGCGGCAGTTCTACAAAACTGCGGCGACCACGTTAAATTCATTGGCCCTAAAGCGTGTGTTGATTTATGGATGAAATGGGGTGTGCCAGAAGATCGGTGTGTTATTGCTAAAGTTGGCGACGAGATCAAAATCAAAGACGTGAACATCAAGGTTCTTGACGCATTCGACCGTACAGCTCTAGTGACACTTCCTGAAGGAACATCTTCCCTAGACAAAGAAATTCTAGACGGAATGGACGACCGTGCAGTGAACTACCTAGTAGAAACAACAGGCGGTTCAGTTTACCACTCTGGTGATTCTCACTACTCAAACTACTATGCTAAACACGGTAATGACCACAAGATCGACGTTGCACTGCTTTCTTACGGTGAGAACCCACGTGGCGTAACAGACAAAATGACATCTTCAGACATTCTTCGTGCTGCTGAGTCTTTGAACTGTGAAGTAGTTGTTCCGTTCCACCACGACATTTGGGCTAACTTCCAAAATGACCCGCGTGAAATCGAAATGCTGTGGAACATGAAGAAAGAACGTCTTCAATACGGCTTCGCACCTTTCTTCTGGCAAGTTGGTGGTAAATACACATACCCAACAGATAAAGGCCGCATGCACTACCAGCACTTCCGTGGCTTTGCAGACATCTTCACAAATGACCCAGAACTGCCATACCGCGCATTCTTGTAAACATTAAGAAAAGCACTAACTAGGGAGCAATGCGCTCCCTTTTTTTATCATCGAATAAGGATGTTGATATGGTATTACGTGAGTTCAAAAAACATTTCAGTCGTGGCGACCTGAAAGCAGCAATTGGTGTCGTGTCCCCTGGAGCTAATGGTTATTACTTAATGGTCAAAAGTCATAAGTGGGGAGTAAACAGCTTTCTTGAATCCGACAGAAAAATGCAACCCAGGGTATTCAAGACTCAACAAGCTTTGTTGAACGCCGCTAAAGCAATCGGTTTTTCCTACCACTCGATTGATATCCAACATTTATAATCAAGATGGTTAGATATTGGGTTGATTCTGTTATCGGTGTCGCTTCGTAAAATAACCAAACATTCAGAGCCTGAATACCACAACTCCAAAATCATCTATTTATCCACTCGATAAAAATAATTCTTACAATTAAGCGTGTTTATTCGTTAATAATATTGTTACTCAACGGCATAATAGTCATGAATCCATTCAAAGAGTTAGGTTATGTTCTACAAGCGTCTTTTGGTATTGGCTTTACCGCTTACTTTTGTGTTTTCCACCCATGCTGAAACGTTTGGTGAACGAATGGCGCGCATCGAACAAGAGAATGTACTGGCGAAAACCATGAGTGAAGAACAAGTTGAATTGATACAAAAAGTCGTACAGACCAACCACTGCGCTAAAGTGGCGTTAACCCATCACCAACGCATTTTGGGCCAATATAAGGTTGAGACATCTTCTTCTGAGTTATTCGTAAAATGGCGTCAACTCGGTAAGCAGTTAGACGCTCAATACGAGATGGATTACCCCGGCTACCCTAAGCACGCTTTTCAAGAATATCCTGCGGCTTCAGGCAAAGTCGATGGCTACCTTTTTGCTCTAATCGACAATGGTTTAAACGAGCAATCGTGGATCGCCAAAGAATTTAAGCAGTGTAAAAAGAATAAGCTCATATCCCGAACCTAAGCTCTAGTCTGCTCTGGTTCGAGAGTGCTCACTCGCATTAGTTCTAATAAAGTAAGAACAGCCCTTCATAACCGCCAATTTCTATTTCACTCACATAGTCACCAACGTTACCGTTAGCATCAACAGGTTTCATTGGAACATCCAGCGCGATGGTGAGTTTTGCCGCGTCATAAAAGCTCGGATTCTTACCGTGGAAATCCGTGCGATACAACACACGACCATTGCTGAACTCTCTCGCTAACACCATGTCCTCAGGGCCACCAGCAACCACCTGATTTTCAGATTGATACATAAAGTACGTGAACGTCGGTAGAACGTGAGTGATACCATTGGGCAGATCAGCATGCACCATTTCGTTCATCGAGGAATCGCCAACGATGGTGTAGTCAGCAGGCTGAGGTGTCGTTGTCGAAAGCATCAAAGGAATCGGCGCAAAGCCATGTGGGATTTGATGACTCGGCTCTCCCAAGTCAACGGCCAATAACGAACTGGGTTGGTAGGCGATGTTTTTAGGGACACCACTTTGCCAGAAAGTGTCAGCCGTCGTATTGCCACTTCCATAGACGTAACCATTGTTCCACTGATTAAAGTAGCTATGTTGAGCGTGTCGATTGAGGTGGTAGATCGCTAGGGTCGAGTATTGGTCTTGCTTCCAATTATCTTCACTATTTCCAAGATACTGAACTCGCCCATAACGCGTTGTCGCCTGAAAAATAACACTTTGCCCATTGTAGGCGAGCGCAGAATTATCCCAGAATTTTGAGATCCCCGAGTAACCACTAAACCCAGTAGACGGAAAAATGTAGTGCTCGCGTAAATACAGAGAGCCCGCCTCGCTAAGATGAGACTGTCCATTTCGACCCAGTAAGTTCGCGGTTCCGATATTCAACCCAATCGACGCATCACTTTCTAAAGCAGAAAGATTTTTGAGAAACGCTGAAAATTGTTGCTTGTAGAGATCATCCGCTTGATTCGAACCCGCAACAGCTCCTAACTCTTGAACATGCCCGCCAGAGTGAACATAGAACTGGTTCGAGCCAATGAGTTTATTTGTGTCGTCGTTGTACGCACCATTCAAACCTTGTCTTGCCCAGCTTTGCTTGTAGTAGCGATGAATAGCAGATAGATAATACGCGTTTGCGACGTTCGTTAGCGACCAAGATGAGTTAGCGCTCCACATTCGACCAAATGGCACCACTCTTGATTCCCAACGAAAACGTGCTGTCGCGTTCTTATTGGTTCGATTTCGATACTCGCTTGGCGACAAGTAGTTATCACCATCTAGGTCTGCAGACACATCAAAACCACGGATTTTTCGCCATTGGCTGATAGCATTGCCGTCCGGGGTTGAAGTCGGAGCATCGGTTAACTTGACGGTTGGAAAACTGTTTTTGAGTTTTACTTCTTTTAAACGCGGCCTGTCGTCGGCATTCTCACTTTGCCAACGAACTCTCACAACGTATAAGCGCCCACCATCTCTCAAAAAGGTTGAACCAAAATACTGGCCGCCGCCATAACTCGCACCGCTCCCATCATGAGTTGTAGCTCTTAACCAGTTATCCGGAAGGTTCCAGATCACCGATTGGTTTTTGGTCATATTGAGCGTTTTGTCTTTCTTTACATCAAGCCTTTCCCATTGTGAAACCCTACCCTGAGAATCAATAGCAGTTGGGTATTCAATCCAAAATTCACCGCTGCCAGCAAACTGTGAGAACTTAAAGGTCAGCCGTTCGAACTGTTCAGCATGATAGACATACAAAGCCCCACCCTGTTCGAAATTCTCAAACACATCGGCATCCCACGGAGGCTCTTGATACAACCAAAAACCAGCATGGTCTTCACTGGCTGTATAACCCAAGATCATAGGTTTTCGGTTTAAAAGGGTCTTTTCGCCATGAGTTTTATCAACTTCGGCAATGACAGTATCTTCAGAAAAGTGCAGGAAATAGTCTTCGAAATTGAGGCCTTCTAACTCAGCTTGGTTACGGAGATCGTTCTCCAACCAACCCGAGTTCATCGCCATGACTTGGTTGTACATATAACCAATTGTCGTGGCCCGCTCATTGTCGGCTTTGTCGGCATACGCTCCGAACACAATGTCACTGTTGGTAATTTCCCAATCAATGACGGCATTCGTAGATAGTGGAGAGCCCGAAAGATCAACACCAACTTCATGTTGCCCTGGCAGCACAACCGCTGTACCAACAGCAAAAGCGTAACCAGCGATTAAACATGACGGTATGAGTGCGAGCAGCCCAGAAATGTAGGTTTTCATGATTTAAATTTCCTAATCGATACTGTCATGCCTTAAATCACAAAACGAAAAGTCAGCCAACTTACGTGTCAATTTAGGAATCAAAATACGAAAAAAGTATCGACTACATGGCTCTATTGTTCAAGTGCTCGTCTGTCTTGTTTCATCGGTGGCAAGTAAAACGAGCAAATGCCGATTCAAAATCAATGCATTAAGGAAAATATAAGTTTTTGTGATTTTAATTTTATTTGGAAACCAAGTATCTCCGGCTAACGAGAAATCAGCTCAGATTTTCTCAAAATGAGAATAATACGGTTTGGAAGATGAGAAGTTATCAGAGCCTAGAACTCAGAATAGGACTTGGATTTGCTGTATCGAATCTCAGTTTGAGCGCCACACTATTGAAACTCAATTTGGATAGGCTGTCTAAACAAGAACGATGACAACGCTCCTTAAAGCCTCTTGTTCCACTTCCCTTGATGGTCGCGATCGCAATTTTCTTGCGTATCGTAGCTAACATGCTTATCGATATTCTTCAGTTGAATTCCAACTTGATTGAACGCTTGTTGAATAGCCCCTGAGACACTCTGTTGACCTTCGCCACTTAAGAAGTTCGTTCTATCCTGATTGGTATCGAATACACAGACAATTTTCAAACTTTGCGGAAAAGATGAGAAGTTGACCGAGTGAGTCACCCATAAAAAACCATCGAAGCCTTTCAGCGTGTCTTCACAAACGTCAGTTAACACGTCTCTGATTTGATTCTCGATTTTCTTATCTGATTTACGCATGCGGCAAAGGTCCTATTTAACACCTTAAAAAATAAGGTTTTTCGGTCAGTTTCGTACTACCTGATATTGGACACTGTGGCGGTTTCAAATGCAAAGTATTTATTGGGGAGAGTCGACTGGAAGATATAGAGGAAACGCCTCATGTTTGATAGCTTACGAGGCGATCAAACATGAGACGAGTATAGAATTTACTAAAACATTAGCTCGCCGCTTGTTCCCAATCAGTTAATAACTTCATGATTACGCGAGAGTCTTGGTGGGTTGCCATTGGCTCATCAAGCGCTTGCCAAGATCAGAGGGCGTGGTGTTATGGACGATCATCTCATCACATTGGTTGAACACCATGAAGTGTTTAAGCTCATCGCATAAGGCGTGAATTAATGATTCATGGTTTTTGATTCGATCTTCAACAACCAAGTTACGGATATTGAGCAAACCACTCTTCCTGTCGACCTTGCAATCCATTCGTGCCACCAGCTCACCTTGCCACAGAATCGGTAAGCTAAAATAACCAAACTGACGCTTGGCCTCTGGAACATAGCATTCTAGGAGGTAATCAAAGTTGAACAATGATTGCATTCGCTTTCGTTGAATCAGCAGGTTATCAAACGGAGACAGTATCTTAAGCTTGGTTCTGGAAAGAGGTTGATTCAGCAATTCAAAAGCACCTGGCAGGACATAGTAATCAGAGCCTTGAATATCTACTTTCAGAACCTGCTTATCTTCAAGCATCTGTTGGAGTGCTCTCTGAATCAAAGGCTTTGTGTTCTTGAGTAGGTAGCTCATTTCCGACGCTATTCCAACTCCGTTAGCCTCTAAATAACGCTTTATGAGATGCTCGATGTACTCTTGTTCTGTCGGCTCAGAGGTATCAATTCCGCTCGGTAAAACTCGCTCGGTTAGGTCATACACCTTATGAAAGTTAACTCGGCTTGGCACCATTAAGTCGCCTTGCATGAACAATGTTTCTAATGCTTGCTTGGCCGGTTTACCGCCCCAACCGCCGGGGTTTGGCCTATCCCCTTCAAAATCTTTCGCCATCAACGGCCCTTCATTCTCAATACGTTTGAGAACATGAGCCATCAGTGCGTCATCCTTTTTATACCAATACCTGAGCTTACCGCTCGCAAAGCCATTCTTGCGGTGTAGGCTGAATCGGAAGTCACGCATGGGTAAATACGCGGCGGCATGCGACCAATACTCAAATACTTCTCGACGCTCTAACAGCTTATCAAGATGGTTCAGTTGGTAATCTTGATTGCGATTCCAAAGCGTGTGGTGGTGAGCTCGCTGAATCACAGAGATGGTATCAATTTGCACATAGCCAAGGTTTTCAATCGCAGACAACGTGTTCGCCAAAGCGCCCCCATTGCGTTGCTTTTTAGGGGGTAATTTCTTAGGCGGAAGCTTTTGCGAAAGCAGTACCATTTTTTGCGCTTGAGCGAGTGACAGTGATTCCATGAAATTCAGACTCTAATTGATACCAATGATCCGTTTATGATTCAGCAATAAGCTCTTGAAGAATCTGCTTGTAGGTTTCTACCGTCTGCGCGCCCGTTACTGCACTCTTACGGTTGAACACCACAGTAGGAACCGCAGAGATCCCCATGCGTTGCCATTCAAACTCTTGCGCTTCAATTTGCTTCAAGTTGTCGGTGTTCTTTAGGCGCTTCAGTGCCTTCGTTGAGTCTAAGCCAACCGCTTCAAGCTCTTGTGCAATGACTTCAAGATCGGACAGGTCTTTTTGCTCTGTGAAGTGAGCAGCAAAGAAGCGTAGCTTTAACTCAGTCTGTTTGCCGTGCGCTAGTGCAAAATCGAGAAGTACATGTAGATGACGTGAATTGACCATTCTCATACTGTCATAGAAATTGAAATCGAAACCAACCGCTTGGCCGCGAGCCGAAAGCTGTTCTCGTGAACGTTGGCTCTCTTCTGCGCTAGAACCGTATTTTCTCATGATATGGGCACGCAGGTTTTCGCCCTCTTGCGGCATGTCAGGGTTAAGCTCAAACGGCTGCCATTCAAGTTCAATCTGGTCTTCTAAACCAAGTTCCGCAACGGCTAGCTCTAAGTTTTTGTAACCGACTACGCACCACGGGCACATTACGTCAGAAATAATATCAAGTTGAAGTTTCTTGCTCATAATCATTCCAAATATCGTTACTAAGGCGTATCCAATTCAAAGTGAATACCCATCTTTCTGGTTAGACTACAACAAGCTGAACACTCGTTCAAATTTAACTCAATACAACAGCAGCCAACAAAAAAGCCAACTCATTTTCATGAGTTGGCTTTGATAAAAATCGAATCTAGCTTAAGAGCGTTACGCTAGCAACTTCTCAAGTACTTGGAACACACCCGCGTCAACGTTACTTGGCGCGCCAAAACGCGCGATCTCTTTTAACTTTGGATGCGCGTTTTCCATCGCGTAAGAGTGGTAGCTCTCTTTAAGCATTTCCAAGTCATTTAGGTAATCACCAAAGCTCATGGTCTGCTCGTAAGTGAAACCTAATGTGTTCTGTAGATGTTTAATCGCCGCACCTTTTGACGCTTCAGCGTTCATCACATCTAACCAAATTTTTGCGCTTACAACCACTTGGTAGTTCTCACCGAATTTGGCATCAATAGTTGGGTTCACTTTCTCTTGTGAACCGTCGAAGTGACAGATAGCCACCTTGATGAAATCGTCTTCTACCGCCAGTAAGTCTTCTACTTGCTCACGGCGATGGTAGTACTTAGAGATCTCCGCCAGAGCACGCTCATCTTTGGTTTCGATGTATGCCGATTTCTTACCGCATAGCACCACATGCGCGCCTTCAATAGCTCGAGCTTCTTTAATGATCTCTTTAATGGCATCGGTATCAAGCAAGCAGCTGTAAAGTTCTTGGCCTTTGTGCATCACTAATGTGCCGTTTTCAGCAATAAACATCATGCGATCTTTAAGCGGGGAAAATGTTTCTAGCAAGCTGTAATACTGGCGGCCAGACGCGGCAGCAAAAATAATATCTTGCGCTTCTAAGCGCTCATAAAGATTGAAAAACTCAGGGTCGAGCTTTCCATGCTCATCGAGTAAGGTGCCATCCATATCAGTCGCGATAAATTTGATGTTTTGTTGGGGCATGTCGGGCGTACCTATTATTGGATTATGATCATTCGTTATCTTGAGTAACGGTTCTGGGTTCGATTATATCGCTAGAGTCGCTGGTGAATACAATGCTTATTTTACCGCCTGTCAGTCACTGTTTCACATCTTTCCAAGGCAAACGCTAACAGAAGCGCATTCCAGTTTGAAGGGTTAAGTCCTACATACAAGATGTGCGTTAGATCACACTCCACTATATTCTTTCCCGTCTCTCCATCACTTTATTCCGACCACAGTCATTATGATTTTAGCTATTATTACGACCTTGCTTTGCATCGTTACCGTCAAGTTTCTAATCACACTTGCGAACTTAGAGCGCCATCGTATTCACATTGAACCTAAAATATCGTTCAAAAGAACTGAGTGGCCGACTGTTTCCGTCATTATTCCTGCGCGAAATGAAGAAGACAATATTGAAATCAGCCTTGGCTCTCTATTGAAGCAGAGCTACCCAAAAGACAAGTTTGAAGTCATTGTTGTTGATGACTTTTCTACTGACTCAACCCGTGCAAAAGTAGAAGCATTGATCAGTAAGTTCGACGTTAACGCGCGCTGTATTTCAGGTAGAACGTTACCGACCGGATGGCTTGGTAAGAGCAATGCATGTATGGCTGGCGCACTCAACGCGAGCGGTGAATATGTGTATTTCATTGATGCAGATACCGATTCAGCACCCGCGATGCTACAGAGCGTTATCGACTTTGCTATCCAACAAAAAACTGATCTTTTATCGTTTAATCCAAAACAAACTTTTGCGTCTGTGGCAGAAAAAGCGACCTTGCCGGGCATCTTTCTATCGATCGCATCTTATATGAACTTTAAAAACTCGAACGACATGACTAAGGAAGAAGCGATTGCTAACGGTCAGGCGATGTTGTTTACCCGAAAATCCTACGACGCAGTCGGTGGACACGCCGCAGTAGCAAACGCGATATCGGAAGACATCGCCTTTGCAAAAGTCATGAAGGTCAATGGATTTAAGATTTTCTGGGCATTTGCAGACAAACTAATGAGTACGCACATGTATTCAGACTTCAACTCAATCTGGGCTGGCTTTTCCAAAAACATGAATCTTATTGTGAATTGTCAATCGCAAGCACAAGCTTTAAAAGTCTTCATCAAAGCCAACATCATCGCATGGGCGGGACCGCTTTTGATGCTGGTATCGGCGAACGCCTTCATCAGTGACATGTCTGCCATTCATGCTTATTCGCTCATTGTCAGCTTTGTGATGCTCTTGGTGTCGATCGTCACCTACTTCATTTTGGTTAAGGAACTGTTTGTTCCCGCAAAATTTGCGTTAACCGTACCCTTCGGTATTTGTGTTCAAAGCCTACTCGTGCTGAACAGTTACCGCTTATCTAAAACCAATAAAATCAGCTGGAAAGGGCGCTCATTAACATGATGAATAAGATTATTACTTTGCTTCTTCTTGCTTGTTCAGTTTCGGTGTTTGCATCAGACACCGATGGCTGGTCACTGGCACGCGATAAAAAAGGCATCGAGGTTTATAACCGTAAAATTGAAGGCAGTCACTTTAAAGAATTTCGAGCAGAAGGCGACATCAACGCGTCCCTCACTTCTATTATCGCACTCTTTATCGATACCTCTGTTGGCACGCAATGGGTAGAAAACATCGATGACATGGAAGAAATAGAGCATTTTAGTGCGGCGCACACGATCACCAAAACCTATACCAAGGCACCTTGGCCAGTTGCCGATCGTGAAGCTATCGTAGAGAACGTCATCACTCAAGATCCAGAGACGATGGTTGTCACCATTGATCAGCATGGTAGGCCTGATTACCTGCCAAACAATAATAAAAAAATCATCAGAGTGGCTGAATTAGAGGCGAGTTGGATCCTGACACCAATCGACGAAAACACCACCCATATCTCTTATCGAGTATTGAGTGATCCAGGTGGCGATATTCCGTATTGGCTCATTAACATGGTGGCCGTTTCTCAGCCTTACAACACGCTTCGCGGGTTATCTAAGATGTTGGATTCTGGTGAGTACACCGATCGTCGCCTTGATTTCATCGAGAACTACACGTCACTTTAACAATGCAATGAATACTCTAGAGGTCTATATTGTGAAATTTCCATTCTCTCCAATCGCAGCGATATTGCTTGTAGCATCAAGTTCAGTATTTGCTAATCAAATTATTGTCGATACTAAAGGTGTTGATGAAACACAGTATCACGCCGATCTGTATGAATGTGAGCAATACGCTCAACAAGTGAAGCCTGAAGAGGTCGATTCTCTTGGCAGCGATATTGTCGGTTCAACCGCTAAGGGTGCAGCGCTGGGTGCGGTTGGTGGAGCCGTCTCTGGCGGGAGTGGTCATGATGGTGCAAAAATTGGTGCTGGCATCGGTATTATCAGCGGCGCTTTAAAGCACGGTGCTCAAAAAAGACAATCCGCCGAGCTATCTGAGCAGCAGAAGTTTCAAGTGAATCGTAACTGTATGATCAACCGAGGCTATACCGTTCTTAACTAGCGGATAACCGAGCAAAATGGCGTTTAATCGATGTTCACGCCATTTTGCGTAGCTGAGTCAAAGCAGAGTTCAACCATAGTCCCTGAATCGCCACCTTAAAGTTCGTTCAAATAGACAGTGAGCATTGACCCCTATTTAAAATAGGCTTATCATTAATCGTCTTTTAACGATTAATGAAAGTGAGACGTCAATATGAACTCAACTTGCTCGACATCTGGTGGCTGTTCTCTGCCCATCGAACACGGTGATGCTAAAGCAGAAAAGCAAATGGCCGCACTGGCGAAAGCACTCGCTCACCCAGCAAGAATACGTATATTGAGTATCCTCTCCACGTTAGAAAAATCGGGCGGCTGCTTGAACAGTGATCTAGTGAGTGAATTGGGTTTAGCTCAATCAACGGTATCAGAGCACTTAAGAATATTGAAAGCCTCAGGTTTTATTACGGCTGAGTCGATTCCTCCGAAGATGTGTTACCGCATCGACCGCGACAATATTCAACGCTTCGAATCGATATTTAACAGCATTTTAAAATAGAAGTTCACGCTTGAATGATCGGCTTTGATAGCCTTTACTTTTAAGCGTGTTTTTTTGCCACAACCAATCGTTTTTCGACGATTTACGATGTCAACTAAGAGAGATTATCATGAAACCAAAGTTAGGTTTTCTAGATCGCTACTTAACACTGTGGATTTTTATTGCCATGGGCCTTGGTGTACTACTCGGCACCCTATTCCCACAGATCGAACAGTGGAACGATTCAATGTCTGTTGGCACCACTAACATTCCGCTTGCGGTTGGCCTTATCTTAATGATGTACCCACCTCTGGCTAAGGTTAACTACAACCTGCTAGGCACTGTGGTAAAAGATAAGAAAGCCATTAAGCTCTCTTTGATCATGAACTGGATCGTTGGTCCAATTCTGATGTTTGTATTGGCACTAACTTTCTTGGGAGACCACCCAGGTTACATGATTGGGGTGATTCTGATTGGTCTTGCTCGTTGTGTGGCGATGGTTCTGGTTTGGAACGACATCGGCGGCGGTAACAAAGAGTACGGCGCGGCATTGGTTGCTCTAAACAGTGCATTCCAAGTGGTGAGCTACAGCTTTATGGCGTGGTTGTTCATCAGCGTTCTTCCACCAGTATTTGGTTACGAAGGCATGTTGGTTGATATCTCGATGATCGACATTGCACACAGTGTACTTATCTACCTAGGTATCCCATTCCTAGCGGGCTTCCTAAGCCGTAAGATCCTTGTGTCGATGAAAGGCGAGCAGTGGTACAACGACGTATTTATTCCACGCATCTCTCCAATCACACTGATTGCACTACTGGCGACTATCGTTCTGATGTTCAGCCTGAAAGGTGAAATGATTGTTGAACTGCCAATGGACGTTCTATTAATTGCGGTTCCACTGACTATCTACTTCACTGCGATGTTCTTTATCAGTTTCTTCATTGGTAAGAAGATGGGTATTGAATACGACAAGAACGCATCAATTGCATTCACAGCGACAGGTAACAACTTCGAGCTAGCGATTGCCGTGGCTATCTCAGTATTCGGTATCAACTCAGACCAAGCGTTTGCAGGCGTTATCGGTCCACTGATTGAAGTCCCTGTGCTGATTTACCTTGTGAACGTGGCGCTTAAGATGAAAGACAAGTACTACAACGGTCAGACGGTTAAACCTAGCGTATAGCATCTACGTCTACACCTAGAACTAGAACTAACAAAAAGCAGCATCACTTTGAACAGAAAGGCTCACACGTTAAACGGTGAGCCTTTTCTTTATTCAGTTTCGTCTAATAGGCCTTTCAATGCTTGTTCAAGCCAAAGTAATGCAGGACCTTTTGAGCGTGTTTTAGACAGAACAAGATCAACCGGAGGCGACCAAGTTTTATGGTCAAATGACACATTCACCTCTACCAAGCGCTGTTTAATAAGCTCTTCTTCAACAAGGTGTTTCGGTAAGTATGCCCAACCGATATCGCTACCAAGAATCATCTCTTTAATGACGATAAAGCTGTTTGACCACCATACCTTTCCGGCAATCAGCGGAAACTGATCCATCACCTGACCTTTGTCTCCCCTCAACATTAACTGACGATGCGGGAGTAAGTCAGAGAGTTTCACCACACCTGTTTTTGCGAGCGCATGACTTGGATGACACACAGCAATAAACGGTAAGTGACCGATAAAGCAAGGCTCAGAACCGACATCAAAAGCCAAGTTAGTAAACATTAATCCAATGTCGGCCCTCTCTTCGATAATTAACGGATTGACCTCTGTCGTGGTACACGCAACCAGTTCCACTTCAGTCGCAGGGAATTGTTGACTGAACTGACTAAGGATCTTAGATAGATTCGGGACCAATAGTGAATCATCTAATGCAATTTTGATGAGCCCCTCCTCACCACTGCCCATCGCACTAACCGTCACATTCAGATCTTCAACCTGAAGCACGATCGCTTTCACCTGTTTAAATAACTGCTCGCCCGCTTTGGTTAGTGAAGGCTTTCGAGTCGAACGATCAAAAAGCTCAACATTAAAATCTATTTCAAGATTACTGATGCCTTGGCTCACCGCCGACTGCACCTTCCCCAAATGACGAGCACTGGCAGAAAATGACCCTAATTCAACGGCATACACAAACATTTTCAGTTGTTCAATGTTGTACATTCGGTGTCTCCCAAAACTTACTATCACTATATGTGATGCTAACTATCTTTATATTATCACTTAAGTAGATATTATTTAGCCAAGTCATTAGCCCATCGGCGGCTATTTAATCGTAAAGAGAGTTAGAAAAATGTCACATAAAGAACGCATGTTGCACATGGTGCTATTTGAATTGGTTGCTTTGGTTTTGATGGCAGGGCTTGGAACCTATATTACAGGAAACGGCGCAGGTGAAATGGCAGGCTTAGCGCTCGCAATATCATTGATAGCGATGGCTTGGAACTACGTTTACAACTATGGCTACGACAAAATTTACGGAGCAGACCGAAGCAAAAGAACCAAGAAAACACGTGTTCTGCACGGATTAGGTTTTGAGCTTGGCTTAATGACAGTGACTCTACCTGTCTTGATGTGGGTTCTACAACTCGATTTCCTAACCGTACTGATCATGGACATCGGCCTAGTTATTTTCTTCGTACTTTACGCGATAGCGTTCAACTGGGCGTATGACTCGGTTCGATATCAATTGGTTGCGAAAGGAAAAGTGGCAGCTCTGGTTTAGAGCGGTAAGTTCGTCTCGTATAACAAGAACATACACCCAAATGAAAACTGCCAAACTACAAAATAGTTGGCAGTTTATTCATTTATGCATATAAGCTCATTTGTTAACTCCCTTGTTACATAGCAAAAACATCACACAGCCCTCCCTAATTAAGTCTAATAATCCGCCACTCACGAAGTAGCATCACAAATCCAAACATAAACTCCTCGTACCAGTTGCGCATTCATTTACATATAGGTAGTTTGAGCGGCTTCGCAACCTATCAATTCGAGCAATGACGTTCATGCGAGCATCTTTTTCGAGCAAAAGTGTTCGGATTAACATTTCAAGTGACTTTAATTAACAATTTTATGCTCAAACGCTCACTTTTGATGTTCGTTTATTTTCGAGTTCGCAAATATATGCACAATACACGTGCTAGATAAGCAAAACTAAAAAGGACTCGAACATGACAACAAACAAACACCCTTCTTTATTTGGGCAATGCTTGGCTGAATTTATCGGCACAGGATTACTCATATTCTTCGGCGTTGGCTGTGTGGCAGCACTGGTACTAACTGGTGCGACATTCGGACAATGGGAAATCAGCATCATCTGGGGCTTCGGTGTTGCGATTGCAATTTACTGTACTGCCGGCGTTTCAGGCGCACACATCAACCCAGCCGTAACGATTGCACTGGCCATGTTCCATGGCTTTGATAAAGCGAAAGTGGTGCCTTACATCATTTCGCAACTGCTTGGCGCTTTCTGCTCTGCAGCATTGGTTTACAGCCTGTACAGCAACCTATTTACTGACTACGAAATCGCACATAACTTCGTTCGTAGCAGCCAAGACGCACTATCAACTGCTGGTATCTTCTCGACTTACCCACATGCTTCACTTTCTTTCTTCGGCGCTTTTGCTGTGGAATTCGTGATTACTGCAGTGTTGATGTTTGCCATTTTAGCGTTAGGTGATGAGAACAACGGCGCATCTCGCGGTGCAATGAACCCTCTACTGATCGGTATTCTTATCGCGGTTATCGGTGGTTCTTTAGGTCCACTAACTGGCTTTGCTATGAACCCTGCACGTGACTTCGGACCAAAACTTTTCGCTTACTTTGCAGGTTGGGATTTTGCATTGACTGGTGCTCGTGATATTCCTTACTTCATCGTTCCAATTCTTGCTCCTATCGCTGGTGCGTGTTTTGGTGGCTGGTTGTACCCACGTGTTATTGGTGCTCACCTACCAGTGGAAGGCCATGGCTGCACAATTCCAAACCAATGTGAAACAGAAGAAGAAGCTGAACAAGCTCAAGCTTAACCCCAAGCGACCTTACATTTACTAAAATATAAATAACGGAACAAAAAGGATTCTTACCATGACCGAGCAAAAATACATTGTTGCCCTAGACCAAGGCACTACAAGCTCTCGCGCTGTAATCCTCGATCACGATGCAAACATCGTAAGCTCTTCTCAACGAGAATTTACTCAAATTTATCCAAAGGCTGGCTGGGTTGAGCATGATCCAATGGAAATCTGGGCGACTCAAAGCTCTACATTGGTTGAAGCGCTGGCTAAAGCAGGCATCCGCAGCGATGAGCTAGCGGGCATTGGTATCACTAACCAACGTGAAACCACCATTGTTTGGAACAAAGAGACAGGTAAGCCGGTTTATAACGCCATCGTATGGCAATGTCGTCGTACTGCAGAAATTTGTGAAGAACTTAAAGAACGTGGCCTAGAAGACTACGTGCGTGACAATACAGGTTTAGTCCTTGACCCGTATTTCTCAGGTACAAAAGTAAAATGGATTCTAGACAACGTTGAAGGCGCTCGCGAAGACGCTGAAGCAGGTAAGCTACTGTTCGGTACGGTTGATACTTGGTTGGTTTGGAAGATGACTCAAGGCCGTGTACACGTTACGGATTACACTAACGCATCACGTACTATGTTGTTTAACATCAACGACCTATGCTGGGACAGCAAGCTACTAGACGAGATGGGTATTCCAGCATCAATGATGCCTGAAGTGAAACGCTCTTCTGAAGTTTACGGCCAAACGAACCTTGGTGGTAAAGGCGGTACTCGTATTCCAATCGCTGGTATTGCGGGTGACCAACAAGCAGCGCTTTACGGTCAAATGTGTGTTGAAGCTGGTCAAGCGAAAAACACATACGGCACGGGCTGTTTCCTACTGATGAACACAGGCCAAGAGAAAGTAACATCGAAGAACGGCCTATTAACGACATTAGCATGTGGTCCTACAGGCGAACCAGCTTATGCACTTGAAGGTGCGGTATTCATGGGTGGCGCATCTATCCAATGGTTACGTGATGAAATGAAGCTACTGGCTGGCGCAGAAGACTCTGAGTACTTCGCAACTAAAGTAGATACGTCAAACGGTGTTTACGTTGTTCCAGCCTTTACTGGTCTGGGCGCACCATACTGGGATGCTTACGCTCGCGGTACGATTGTTGGCTTAACACGTGGCGTTAACTCTAACCACATCATCCGTGCAACACTGGAAGGTATTGCTTACCAAACTCGTGACGTATTGGATGCGATGCAAGCGGACTCTGGCATCAAGCTAGCAAACCTACGTGTTGATGGTGGTGCAGTAGCGAACAACTTCCTAATGCAATTCCAATCAGACGTACTAGATACAGAAGTTCACCGTCCTGAAGTAACTGAAGTAACGGCTCTGGGTGCAGCATACCTTGCTGGTCTAGCAGTTGGTTTCTGGGACAGCATCGATGAGCTTCAAGACAAAGCAGTACTAGACCGTACGTTCTTGCCACACCACGATGAAGAAAAGCGTAACCGCCGTTACAAAGGTTGGAAGCGTGCTATCAAGTGTGCACAAGTTTGGTCTGAACTGCACGATGACGACGAAGAGTAAAATCGAGCGTTCGAATAATCACTCTCTTATCGATTGAATTGTTCGTTCCTCAGTAAACGAAACTAAAAAGAGCACTATTTTGTGCTCTTTTTTGCGTTTGGAGCCAATTTTTCATGTTTTGATCAACGTTTTTGCGGTTTGGACATAATTCCTTACCATCATTACTTCTCTCTCCTCATCAATTCGAGCACAATAGCGCGAGTTAATATTTTCGATTGTGACGCGCTAGAACCCATAGCGTGCAGGGAGTGGTAAGTTAAGTGAAGCAGATACCAAGACACCAGCAGATTGTAGACCTGGTAAAAACACAAGGATATGTGAGCACAGAAGAGCTCGTTGAAAAATTCGATGTCAGCCCACAAACCATCAGACGAGACCTCAATGAGCTGGCTGATAGCAACAAAATCCGTCGTTATCACGGTGGTGCAACCATTCCTCTTAGCTCAGAAAACACCTCTTACAACACGCGTAAAGCGCTTAACTTCAATGAAAAAGATGTGATTGCCGACGAGCTGGTAAAACACATTCCAGATGGTGCAACCTTGTTCGTTGATATCGGCACCACACCAGAATTCGTGGCACGCGCGCTGAACAAAAACCACAAACAACTCAGAGTCGTGACTAACAACATCAACGTTGCCAGTATCCTGCTACCAAACCCAGAGATAAAAGTTATCTTGGCAGGTGGCGAGGTAAGAAACCGTGATGGCGGTATCGTGGGTGAAGCAACACTCGATTTCGTGAAGCAGTTCCGCCTCGACTTCGGTATTCTAGGGATCAGCGGTATCGACTTTGACGGCTCACTGCTTGATTTTGACTACCATGAAGTTCGAGTGAAGCAAGCCATCATCGAAAACAGCCGCAGCATCTTCCTGGCAGTCGACCACAGTAAGTTTGGTCGTAACGCAATGGTTAAGCTGGGTAACATCTCTCAAGCACACATGGTGTTCACCAATAAACAGCCACCAGAAGAGATCCTGAACATCCTTAAAGATTCAGATATTCCATTAGAAGTTATCGAGACCGCGTCTCAACCACTAGCGTCGGACGAATAAAAAAACGCTCAGAAATCATGTTCATTAAAAGAGCCCATTATTGGTAGATCACTTTATCGATAATGGGCTTTTTTGTTACTTAGAAAGTCGCACTTCAACATGAACAGTATCACTTCTATGCTCGAATGAGAGTTATTTGGAACCTTCGCTGTCATAAGCGAAGGTTTTTTATGCGCAAATCACATAAAACGCGCATAAACGAAAATAACAAATGACCGCAAACGAAAGTTCATATAGGATTCAATTATGTTCTAAAATGCTCGTTCGCTCAGAAAGAGGTCAAAACCATGAGTGCTCAACAAAATAATTCAAACAACAGTACATCTTCCACTTTAGACTTGATCGTGATTGGCGGCGGCATCAATGGTGCAGGCATCGCGGCAGATGCAGCAGGTCGTGGTCTAAACGTTGGCTTATACGAAGCAAATGATTTCGCGTCTGCGACGTCTTCTACTAGCTCAAAGCTTATCCACGGTGGCCTACGCTACCTTGAACATTACGAATTTCGTTTGGTTTCGGAAGCACTCGCTGAACGTGAAGTCTTGTTAAGAAAAGCGCCTCACGTTGCTCAGCCAATGCGTTTCCGTTTACCTCATCGACCATTTTTACGCCCAGCTTGGATGATTCGCTGTGGCCTATTCCTTTACGATAACTTGGGTAAGCGCACCACTCTTCCTGGAAGTAAGACAGTCAACCTAGCGAAATCGGGCCTACTGAAACCAGAAATGAAGACAGGCTTCGAATACTCAGATTGCTGGGTTGATGATGCTCGTATGGTATTGCTCAACGTGTTGGCAGCAAAAGAAAACAACGCAGAAGTACGTAACTACTGCCGTGTTGAAAAAGCGCACCGTGAAGGCGGTATTTGGCATGTGACGATCCTTAATGTGATGACAAACCAACGCTTTGAACGCAAAGCAAAAGCGCTGGTTAACGCAGCTGGTCCTTGGGTTAAACAGTTCTTTGATGATGGATTAGAGCAGGCTTCGCCTCGTAATATTCGTCTGATCAAAGGATCACACATTGTTGTGCCACGCATTCATGACGAACCACAAGCGTACATTCTGCAAAACAAAGACAATCGCATTGTGTTCATGATCCCTTACCTAGATAAATTCTCGATCATCGGTACTACCGACCTTGAATACAAAGGCGACCCACGTAAAGTCGCAATTGATGATGTCGAAGTGGATTACTTGATTGATATCGTTAACCAGCACTTTGTTAAACAACTTGGCCGTGAAGACGTGGTTTGGACATACAGTGGCGTAAGACCGCTTTGTGACGACGAATCGGATTCACCACAAGCGATCACTCGTGACTACACATTGGAATTGGACGCAGAACTGGATCAAGCACCACTGCTTTCGATCTTCGGCGGCAAACTAACCACTTACCGTAAGCTCGGCGAAGCGGCACTTAAAAAGTTAGAACCACACCTAACCAACATGGGTGCACCATGGACAGCAAACGATACGCTTCCCGGTGGTAACTTTAGTTGCAGCAGAGAGCAACTTGCGAAGATGATCCACACTAAATACCCTTGGGCATCTGAAGCGTTGTTACTTCGCTACGTGACTCAATTTGGTACTTACACGTGGAAGCTACTGGAAGGCGCAAATAGCGAAGCTGACCTTGGCATCCAATTCTCAAGCGAAGCGCATGGCGTTTATCAAGTTGAAATCGATTACTTGATCAATGAAGAGATGGCGATGACTGACGAAGATATCTTGTGGCGCAGAACCAAACTTGGCCTGTACATGAGCGAATCCGAGCAGCAAGCGGTGACGGATTACCTGAAAGAGAAGCTACAAAGCAAGGTTGTAAGCTTTTCTCAAGTAGGCTAACCCCACTAGCCTAAACATGGTTCAAGAACATACTTAACAACGAAGCTTAGCGTCCCCCGCGCTAAGCTTTTTTATTGCCTGCTATTCCGGCCTAAGAACTCGATCAGATAAATCTCTCTATTGATCGTCTCCTTCGCACGGGCTGAGGCTTTGTTCACTCCCCCATTTTCAACAAAAACTAAATAGTGTTTTATTAATCAGCTTGATTATCAACTTTATAAAAGATTGCTATTCTTTACCTCAACGAAACGACACATTTAGAAACGCTCACTATGTCAGCGCTTTAATAAGGAATCTATTCCATGCAAAAAGTTATTCTGATCACAGGCTCTACCGATGGTATCGGCTTCGAAACGGCAAAAGTACTTGTTCAACAAGGTCACCACGTTTTATTGCATGGACGTAACCCAAGCAAGCTCAAAGACGTAGAGAAGCAACTTGTGGCTATCTCTGCTGAAGCGAAAATTCAAAGTTACGTGGCAGACTTGTCTGCTCTGGCCGATGTGGATGCGTTGGCTGACAAAGTAATTGCTGAGCACGATAAGATTGATGTACTGATTAACAACGCAGGTGTGTTCAACACTCCGAACCCAATAACTAAAGACAGTTTAGATGTTCGTTTTGTTGTGAATACTATTTCACCATACCACCTGACTAAACGTCTGCTACCTGTACTCGATGCATCTAGCCGAGTAGTGAACCTATCTTCAGCGGCGCAAGCAGCAGTGAACATCGAAGCGCTAGAAGGTAAAAAACCGCTTTCTGATGGCGACGCTTACGCACAAAGCAAGCTTGCGATCACCATGTGGACTCGCGAGATGGCAAAAGAGTTAGGTTCTACAGGGCCAATGGTGGTTGCTGTCAACCCAGCTTCGTTACTAGGCAGCAAGATGGTGAAAGACGCTTATGGCATTGCAGGCGGCGACCTAAGCATCGGTTCTGATATTCTGGTTCACGCATCATTGTCTGATGAGTTCGCACAAGCAGGCGGTCAATACTTTGATAACGACAACAACACGTTTGCTAACCCGCACCCAGATGCGATTTACGGCGATAAGTCACAACAAGTTGTCGCTAAAATTGAAGAGATCATCAAAGCAACGCTTTCTTAATGACAGCTATGCTCAAGTGATTTTCTGATTCCAAGAAAAAGCCCTACGTGACTAACGCATAACTTAGTCACGTAGGGCTTTTTCGTTAAATCTATCTGATTCTACTTTTGTTCCCAATACGGCGGATTACCATAATATTCAGAGAAGTAGTCAATGAAGGCTCTCACCTTTGGTGCAAGTAACCTTGTGCTTGGGTACACAGCCCAAATTGCAGGCTCTGATGTTAATGGGTAATCTTCTAATATTTGAACCAGCTGACCGCTTTTCAGTTGTTCATAGGCACACCAATTCGATGTCACCGTGATCCCCATACCACCTGAGGCTGCGTCACGCAGTGCTTCCCCGTTATCTGCCCTGAACGAACCAGATGCCTTAATCGTCTTAGGCCCGCTTTCAGCATTGAAGGTCCAGTTTTCTAAACCAATTAAGCTAATACATTGATGATCGTTAAGATCTCGAGGTGTGGCTGGCTTACCATATTTGATTAAGTAATCAGGCGATGCACACACAATACGCTTGTCTGTCGCAAGTTTTCGGGCAATCAGAGTCGAGTCTTTCAGCTCCGAGATACGAATCGCGATATCAAAGCCACCCTCAACAACATCCACCATCGAATCTGATAGCCTGAGATCGACTTTTAACCCAGGGTAGCGTTCTAAGAATCCAGGTAAAGCAGGAACAAGATGCAAACGTCCAAAAGACGCAGATGCGGTAACTCTCAGCGTTCCGGTTGGAGAATCACAGCCTACACCGACCGCCGACTTGGCAGCATCCACACTCGATAACACTTCTTCAGCATGAGGTAAAAATGCTTCACCCTCTTCGGTTAAAGATACCTTACGAGTGGTTCTGTGGACCAAGCGAACGCCTAAATTGTCTTCCAGTTTACTGATGTGCGAGCTGGCAACAGCAGGAGACAAACCAAGCTCTTGCCCAGCCATGCTGATGTTATGTGTGGAAGCTAAACGAACAAACAATTTGAGGTGTTCAATATTCATGAGATTACCAATAAAATCTTAAAAATCGTGTACCAGTAACCCTCATTATGCGTCATTAACATAACAATACAACGTATTAACTCAGTTGAATTGTGAAGAAGTGATTGAGCCAAAACGAAAAAAAACTCCCGAAGGAGTTTTTGTCTAAGTCTGCAATTCGCCATTTAGCTAGTCAGCAAAATTACCAACTCACTAGCCAGTTAAACGTGCATGCAGTGCATCTTTCAGTACAGAACGATCATGTTTCAGTTGGTGCATCGAGCCGTCATCAATGGGTGAATCTTTCAGCTCAAGCTTACGAATCTCTTTATCAAGGTTGTCGTACGTCTTCATGTCTGCTGCAAAGCCATCGTCAGTTTTAACAAGCTCAGCAATTTTATCTTTCATTTCAGGAAATTCGTGAACAAGAGAATGATTTTCACCTAGCATAGAAACCTCTTAAGTTGAGTAAAGTGATTGGTATTACGCATTCATTATTAACCTTAGCAAGGGAGTCAAATAACAAATGAGATCCAGTACACAGCATAGAATATAGACAATTCAGATTCACAAATTTACAACATAAATCGGCAGGGATGCGTTGTTTTACATAGAAGAAAGCCTCACGTAATCGCAAGGCTTTGTAGAAGTGAGTTCTTTATAAGAACAGTGACAGAAATGATAATAACAGCAGCTAAAAAGTATTTTCAAAAAAGGATTAGCTGCTACAACCACCAGAATGAACTCGATTCATTTGATCATGTGAAGACGTGTCAGAGCCTGTCGATTGGCATCCTGCCACGAACAATAGCGTTACAGATAAGATAAGCCATTTCATAATAAATCCTCTTTCGGTCATGACTAAAGCATAGTGCTTAAAAGCGCGGATACCTCAGTCATTAACTAAAACCTTACCTACCGATAAGGCCTTGGTTAATGAACAAAGCATCGCTTCTTTAACTAACGACCTGCTTTTGTACAAAAAACTTTCACTTCAACGAATGAAAATCGTACAAGAGCGAAAATAGGACAGCTATGGAACTAAGAATAAGAACTAGAAGTTAGTCACTCGTCGCCAAACGTACAGCCGCTTCTGCATGAATGGCTGTGGTATCAAACAAGGGAACATCAGTGTGTTGCTGCTGAATCAGGAGGGCGATTTCAGTACAGCCCAGAATAACGGCTTCTGCACCTTGTTGGCCTAGCTTCTCAATGATTTGACGGTATACATCTCGAGATTCTTCTTTTACTTCGCCTCGGCACAGCTCTTGATAAATGATGTTGTGCACTTTCTCTCGGTCGTCCTCATCAGGAATCACCACATCGATACCGAATTTGTTAGTCAGGCGTCCTTTATAGAAATCTTGTTCCATCGTGAAAGCCGTGCCGAGTAATCCGACTTTCTTTACGCCCTGTTCAAGCAGCTTCTGCGCCGTGGTATCTGCGATATGTAAGATAGGAATCGTGATTTTCTCTTCGATCTCAGGAACGACCTTATGCATGGTATTGGTACAGATCAGGACGAAGTCCGCGCCGCCCTTCTCTACCGATAAAGCCGCGTCCGATAAGATGTCAGCCGTCTCAGCCCAACGACCTTGGTGCTGTAGCTTTTCAATCTCATCGAAGTTCACGCTGTACATACAAACCTTTGCAGAATTGAGCCCGCCAAGGGTAGCTTTCACACCCTCGTTGATGGATTTGTAGTAGCTCACTGTCGACTCCCAACTCATACCACCGAGCAAACCGATCGTTTTCATATTTCTATTCCTTTAGTTTCCGACTATCCGATTAAACCGTCATGCGTTGAAAATTTATAGTACGTTCTGGCCTAAAATCAGACGAAGCCTTCGCTGTTTCACAAAAAAAGCTCGAATTTAAAATCCGAGCCTTTGAGGTTTTGAGGTTTTGAGGTTTTGACCATGGGTATACTAGGTGTTAGTACACCTTGCACCAATCTGATTTCATGTCGATCAGTGTCCAATCCTCTCTGGAATTCGCCTCATCGAGCGCTTTATCAAGCTTGCCAACATGAGACTCACGGTCGTACTGCCACTCGCGCTCAGCGTCAGTGTGATGAACAATCATAGCCATTGAGTTGGGTTGGCTCGTTGCCCATTGCATCATGGCTTGATCACCGTCGGAGTTACCGACCGCTAGAATAGGTTTTTTGCCGATAATATGCTGAATGTTAGTGACCTTTCCGGCTTTGTCATCAATGGTCAAAATGGACGAATCTTTGGTCACCGTTGGTTTGCCATCGTTGTAGCTGTAGTTGTATTTAAGCGCACTACCGATGATTTGCTCTGTAGGAATATTGTAAGCTTGTGGAGCCCACGCCCTCATGAAATCAACGCCTCCGCCCGACACAATATAAGTCTTAAAGTCATGCTCTTGCAGGTAAGTCAGCATCTCTTTCATTGGCTGATAAGTAAGGTCTGTGTAGGCTTTGTTGAAACGTTTATCTTTTGCTACCGTCAGCCATTGCTCAACGTCTTGCTGGTATTGCTCAACAGTCATACCAGAATGTGTCGCCATGATAATTTTCAATAAACCTTCTTCGCCGCTCCCTAGAACACTCTTGATGTCACCTTCAAGCACGAACTTAAACGGTGCTTCCGTTTTCCATTCAGGGTGTTCAAGCGCCATCTCTTTGATTCGATCTAACGCGAAAGCCAATTGGAAATAGTATGGCTTTTCAGACCAAAGCGTGCCGTCGTTATCAAATACAGCAATACGATCTTGGATCGCAACGAAGGTATCAGATTCAGCTTGGGTGGCTTGCCCAACAAAGTCGACGATAGCGGATTTGCTCTCACTATCCTTCCATGACGGCAGCAAATTGGGATCACAATCCTTAGCAAAAGATGAGAAAGAGAGGCTGGATAAGATCGCGACGGATAAAAGAGTTATTTTCTTCATAGCAACTACCATGTTGTTGAATTAATTGTAGGGTTTAATTCAATTCATCCTAGTTGGTCTACTCTGATTTTCCACTTATGGACACTATAACCAATACTCATGTTGGTATTGGAACAAACGTAAAACGAGGGCTAACCTCACGGCCAACCCTCGTTGTTTAAAAAGCTAAATAGAAAGCTTAAAGGCTAGGTGGAGTACCTTCACCATTGGAAGCAATCGCATCAATTTGCACCAAGGCGCCCATAGGGATATCAGACACACCAATAACTGTGCGTGCTGGTAATGGACCGTCAAAGTAGTGCGTGCAAACGTCATTAAGCACATCTAGATCTGCCATGTCTCTTAATTGGATATTCAACTTCACGATGTCATCCATGACATGACCAGCGCTCTCAATCACTTCTTTAATGTTATTCAGGCACTGCATCGCCTGCTCTTTTGCGCCATTCGCAACAATCGCTCCAACTCTTGGATCCATCGGTAATTGAGCGGAGATATTGTTGTAGTGTGAAAAGGCGACAGTTTGCGTTGAAAGCGGGCTTATTGGCGCAGCTTTGGTATTGTTCGCATTAATTACAATCCCATGTCGGTCTTCAACCGCTTGCGGCGGAGTCCCATCACCGTGTGACACGGTCGCATCCATCTGTACTAACGCTCCCATTGCAAGGCCTTCAACCACCGTCACCGAGCGCGCAGGCATGTAGCCGACAGCCCTCGCAATCGCGGAGTCCGGGAAGAAGGTGGTATACACTTCATTGACTGCTGCAAGGTCATCAAGGCTTCTCACATGGATATTCACTTTCACGATGTCATCAAGCGGAACATCTACATTTTCCAGTATCGATTTGATGTTTTTGAGGCATTGAATCGCGTGCTCTTTTGCTCCACCAGCAACGATGCTGCCCGATTGCGGGTCAATCGGTAACTGGGCTGAAATGTGATTATAGTGAGAGAAAGCCACCGTTTGAGTTGATAGAGAACTGACTGGTACGTGTTGGGTGTTTCTTGCAATTTTAACTAACTCACAAGCCGCTTGAGGGTAGGTTCCTTCACCATTAGAGATCACCGCATCCATTTGCAAGTAAGCACCTTCGAGCGGCAAATCGGCTACAGCGAGTGTCGTGCATGTGGGAACATAGTGTTGGAAAAACGACGCATAGATTTCGTTAACCGCATCGATATCCGCAATGTTCTTCAAGTATATATTTACCCTCACAACGTCGTGCATGCGGTGTCCAATGCTCTCCACAATCGCTTGAATGTTTAGTAAGCACTGCTTGGTTTGATCTTCCAAAGAGCCTGAGATCAAGCTGCCTGTTTTAGGGTCAATCGGTAGTTGAGCAGAAAGGTTATTGTAGTGTGAGAATGCCACCGATTGTGTTGAGAAAGGGCTCAGCGGTGCATCTTCAGTGTTTCTTGAAACTTTAATAATATCGGCACTCATGTCGATACATCTCCTATTCGAGTATTGATGTCAGATATAGCCAATTAGCTGCGTGTTTACCGACATTTCAAAATAAAAGGTACAAAAATAGCCGAACCAATAAATCGTGATGAATACTGGTTCAGCTTAATTCGAGCAACACAGTGGAGGTTCTTACGCCCCCACAAATAAACCTCTACAGAGTACTTAGGAAGCTGCTGATTTTTTCTTCATGATGCTTAACGGTTTCTTGTGTTGGGATAACCGCATCTTTATGTGTGAAGTACACTAAAATCGCCATCTGAGCAGTGAGTCGATTTTCTGCTTCATCGAACGCCACTGAGTATTCGCTTTCTAGTGCGCCGCGAGTCACTTCTTCTTTGTCATTCGCAGGTAGGCAATGCAGCAACATTGCGCCCGGACGAGCCTTAGCCATTAGCTCTTCTGTGATAACATAGTTAGGCATGAATGCCGCAAGGCGCTCTTCCTTCTCATCCATTTGCGTCACCCAGTAGAAGCTATCGCCGTACACAACATCACAATCACTGATGCGTTCTACATCATCAGTAATTTCAATCGTGCCACCAGACTCTTCACAGAAGTTGAGTGCCATGTCGATCCACTCTTGCTCCATGTGGTATTTCTTAGGACCAATTTGTTTGAAGCCCATACCGTACTTAGCACACGTCAGCATCAAAGAGCGGCACACATCTGTCGCATCACCCATGAATGCTAAAGTTAGGTCTGATAGCTTACGCCCATCAGTAATGTGCTCTCTGATCGTGTAGAGATCCGCTAGCATTTGAGTTGGGTGGAAACGAGTATCAAGTCCGTTGATTACAGGCACTGTCGACATTTCAAGTAGGCCGTCTAGTGTTTCAGGGCTATTAGTACGAGCCATAATGATGTCGCACATACGAGACAGCACACGAGACGTATCATCAATCGACTCTTTACCACCTAAGTGAATGTCTTTTGGTGATAGGAATAGTGCATGACCACCCAATAATGTTGCTGCCACCTCGAAAGAAACACGTGTACGAGTAGAACCCGCCTCAAAGATCATCCCTACTGATTTGCCCTTAAACAGTGGTGGGATCGCGTTGTCTTTGCGCGCCTGTTTCAGATGAGTCATCAGCTCCATCATGTTGTCCATCTCTTCTACAGAGAAATCTTTCATGGAAACCATGTGCTCTAGGTTTGCTTTGTTTAGTTCAGTTGCGCTAGAAGACGGTAATTTCATAATAAGTTCCTATTTTTCATAATATTGTGCGCGGCTCTTTCAGTTCACTTTGATGGCAATTTAATTTTGAATACCTGCCATCACTTTCAAGAACCGCTACGTTTTGGATTAAATTGGTTTTTCTGTTGTAACTAAACTCTTGGTACTTGTTGGGTGATGCAGTGGATATTGCCGCCACCTAGCAAAATTTCTCGAGCCGGAACGCCATTCACTTCGTAGCCTGGATAAATGCCTTCCAAGATCCCGATAACATCGTTGTCGTAGCGTTGATCGAGCAACGGCAACACAATTTGGTTATTGGTAATCAGGTAATTGGCATACGACGCCGCTAAACGCTCACCCGCTTCTCGCTCCATTCCGTCTGCGATATCGATACCTGCCGCTTCTTCCTCGGTCATGAAAAGAGGGCCTGGCATCGGCAGCTTGTGTACCTTGATTTGACGGCCTTTGGCATCGGTTTGACTGGTGATGTAGTCATAGGCTTCTTTGCTGATCTCATATTGAGGATCATTCTTGTCATCGCACCACGTCAGAACGACTTCACCCGGCTTCACGACGTGAAGGATGTTGTCCACGTGGCCATTGGTTTCATCGTTGTACAAGCCACGAGGCAGCCAGATCACTTTCTCAACATTGAGGTGTTCACAAAGTACTTCTGTCAGCTCTTCTTTGCTCATATCTGGGTTGCGGCTTTCGTGTAATAAGCACTCTTCTGTTGTGTAGAGCGTGCCTTCGCCATCGACGTGAATTGAGCCGCCTTCTAGTACGATTGGAGCGCGGTATCGAGAGTCACGAATGGTTTCACACATCTTTTGAGCAACTTGGTTGTCGCGATTCCAAGGTGAATACAAACCATCAACAAATCCGCCCCATGCATTGAATTCCCAATCCACACCTCGGCGTTCACCGCTGTCATCAACAACATAAGTCGCACCGATATCACGCATCCAAGAGTCATCAGTCGAGATTTCCAACACTCGAATGTCCTCTGGTAAGCGAGATACTGCGTTATCGTATTGGTCTGAACTCGCAAGCATGGTGACTGGTGTTGTATGGCTGATCTTGGTAGCAACGTCTGCAAACACCGCTTGCGCTGGTTTTGCCCCATTGCGCCAGTTGTCAGTACGTTCTGGCCAAGCCATCCAAATTTCGCTGTGTGGCTCGTGTTCCCCTGGCATTCTGAAGCCATCATGTTTTGGAGTAGTCTCAATCAGTTTTTTCATCGTTATGTCCCCTAAATTATGCTTGAGCTTCTTTTTTATCTTGTGTCTCGGTCGTGTCGTCATCGCCTGAACCTTGCTGCTTCTTGCGTTTTAGAGCACCTAGAAGAATCCATTCACCAGCAAGGATGGTGGCAATCACGCCAATCAAAACAGGTCCTGTGTATCCCCAATCAGCAACAGTTAGATCAAGGGCCTCAGGGAAAATGAATAAGATCACGGCTTGAAGGACGACCAAGAAACAAACAATCGACATGACCCATTGAGCCGCCATGCCACCCGGAACTTTGAATGGGCGTTCACGTTGACCATCAACCACTCGAAGCTTTAGGTATGCAGGGAACATGAACAGGTAAGGAAGTAAGAAAATGCAGCTAGAGAAGGCAAATATCGACCAGAACAGATCATCATTACCCTGAGCAAACAGCGCGTAAGACAGGATAACGACCGTTGATACTGTGCCTGTGATGTTGTTTGCGCCAACTGGAGAGCCTTTCTCAGACACTTTCGCGACTGGGGCTGGAAGCTCACCTTCTTGAGCGGCTTCAGCAGCAGCTCGGCTAGCGCCCATTGTCCAACTCACCATGTTGCCGATAAGCGTTAACAAAGCGAAAGTACCGAAGATGTACACCATCGCTGTACCAACCACACCAGTGCCGAAAAGTGTTCTAAATGTGTCGATAAGGCCAGACACCAAGCCAATGCTTTCGACAGGTAGCGCCATCAAAATGCCTACCGTACCGAAGATGTATAAGAAAGCGGTGATACCGATAGAGAGGAAGACAGCCTTAGGCATATCACGAACGTCTTTCATTTCTTTAGTCATGGTCGCAACCAGTTCAAAACCCATTAGGTTGAACACAATCGCGGGTAAGAAAGAGACCGCAGAATCCAATGAAGGCATCATTGCGGGCAACGTAAATTCGTTGGCAACGCCGTTTTTCATTGCATAGATAAAGCCGCCCACACCCAATGTACTGATCACGACAATTTTTAATATTGCGCCAATATTGGTGACCCACACACCGATGTCGGCAGACACATTACAAATCAAAACCGTTAGCCACGTCAGTAATATACAAATGGCGATTTGTCCCCATAAAGACAGATCTGGCATGAAGAGTTCGGCAAACATCCCTGCAAACATGATATATACCGCAGGCATCCATAAACCAACGTTAATCCAGTAAAACCACGTTGTTCTGACTGCCCATTTAAAATTGAAGGCTTGTTTTACCCAATCGTAAATCCCACCTTCACCTGGGTAGGTGGTACTCAGTTCGGAAGTAATTAAGCCATATGGAATGACAAAGAAGACCAGCATTAACACCCACCAACCAATGGCACTGACACCAATACTGGCTGACGCGGTTAATGTGTCGACCACCAAAACTGCACACAGTGTAAAGAGTGCAATTCCCGTAACCCCCATTTTTCCTTGCGTTTCGTTACTCATCTCTTAGCTCCTTAATCTCTAATTCGGGATTAATTAAACGGCAAAGCGATGAAGTGAACTGGGATGAGAATTGAATATCGGTTTTACATAAACGAGTTCGGGGTAAAAATAAAATAAACCCAACAAATATTAGATTTATAATGCTAAAAGTCGGAATACTTGATTTTGGTCAATAACCATTCGATTAATAAATACATTTTCCATTTCAAAACCAAGATCACATATCTAGTTAATCTAGGGGGAATTAAGGCTTTCTGTGACATATAGGCGACTAAAAACATCAAATATTGATCACAAATCGAATTGTGATTTCTATCCCCACGACACCTGCATTATTTAAATACAATTCAAACTAACTTATTTGCCCTGAGCAAAATATTATTTGGAGAGTTAAACATGTCGAAGCCTATTATTGTTGTTGCTGTCGGTGGGAATGCTTTACTACAGCGTGGTGAAGTAATGAGTTGCGAAAACCAAAAAAAGAGCATCGCGCAAACCGCCAGCTCTTTGGCTGAACTCAGCAAAGACTACCGTTTAGTGGTTGTGCACGGAAATGGCCCTCAAGTCGGCCTACTCTCATTACAGAACAATGCTTATAAAGATTGCCCTCCTTATCCGTTTGATGTGCTTGGTGCCGAGACTCAAGGGATGATTGGTTACCTTATCCAGCAGGGGCTAAATGCTGCAATTAAAGACCGCTTTACGACCACGATTCTAACTCGCATTGTTATCGACGAGAATGATCCTGCGATTGCCGACCCAGCCAAATTTATTGGCCCTATCTATACAGAAGAACAAGCCAAACAACTCGCAGAAGCCAACCAATGGGTTGTGAAACCTGACGGTGCACACTGGCGTCGCGTGGTGCCATCACCTTCACCAAAAGAAGTGCTAGAAATAAAAGCCATCAAAGACTTGCTAGAGAAAGAGCACCTAATTATTTGTGGCGGTGGCGGTGGCGCTCCAGTCGTCGAAAAAGATGGCGCTTATGTGGGTTTTGAAGCGGTAATCGACAAAGACATGACAGCTGCTCTTATCGCAGAAGAAATCGGCGCAGAACATTTACTGATCCTCACTGACGGCTCTCATGTTTGTTTAGATTGGGGAACCCCAAAGGAAGAGAAGCTTGAGAACGTGTCAGTTGAACAAATGAAAAAGTACACTTTCCCAGCCGGTTCTATGGGGCCGAAGGTCGACGCATGTTGTCAATTTGTAGAAAAAACAAAACAGCATGGATACATTGGTGACCTGTCTAGTGCATTAGAGATCATAGAAGGAAAAACGGGGACACATATTAATGCTTAATATTGGGTTATAATGCTTTATATAAATAAAGGGTAATAAAGTCTAAGTTTCGATATTCCGATTGGAACTTTTCTTGAAAGCCCTTTATGTTTTTTGTGTTCCAAATAAAAATGAGGATCATTAGATGCGCAAAGTAACAACCGAAGAAAAGTTAATTCGAATTCATGATGCTGTTGTGCAACTAATGGAACGCCGTGAAGCTACTGATATTTCAATGTACGATGTTGCCAAAGAGTGTGGAATGGCAACATCTACGGTTTATCACCACTATCCAAACATAGAGAACTTATTTCATAATCTATTAGATGACGTTTTTACTGATTTCGACTCTCTGCTCGGTAAATGTATAGATTACGAGCATGTTAATCATTGGACTGACATCAATCGCATGATTGAAACAGCGTATGTTAATTATTACAACAATCACCCGATTGCTAAAAAGTTAATTCTAGGTCGTCATACATTCACTGAGCTAGGACATGCAGACACCGAGAATGACTTAATTCTTGGTAAAGAAGTAGAAACGATTTATCGACAATTTTTTGATGTTCCTCAGTTACCACAATCCATCAATGTCTTCGCTATCTCATTGCAAGTCGCAGATAAAATATACTCGTTATCTTATCGACAACATGGCTGCATCACACCAGAACTTGCCAACGAAGCAATCCGACTGACCGAGTCTTACCTTAAGCTGTATATTCCTCATATCTGTCAAAAAACAGAGCCTAGCATGATGCATACGCATTAAGAGAACCTGTAATCCCGATAACGTCTTACCTTTCTATTTGCGCTCGATGACCAGGCTAAACTCGCTGACCAAACAAAAAAGCAGAACTTCAATTCCTCAAAGTTCTGCTTTAACAATCCATGACTGCTTACGCTCTGCGCTTTTTGAAAGCGTGCCAACCAGCGCTGAAAATTGTTTTTAACACCACACCGAGTGCGCTTAGTTTTGGGTCGGCGTTCTTGCCAGAGGCAATGCGCCACATCTGATGTTCATACCAAACCAGCCCGACCATCGCCACTTTGTCTAATGCGGGTTTTCCTGTGGTTGGCACCGTTAGCGGCATGCCGTGGCTAGGGTTTTCAATTAACTTGTTTGGGAAATCAGGATCAACCGCCATTGTGCGCGCAATACCAATAAAATCGGTCGCCGAGGTGTTTAATGCTTCATTCATTGCTTGCGCGGTTCGAAAACCACCCGTGACCACCAGCGGAGTGCTGACGAGTTTTCTCGCCTTAACCATGTAATCCATAAAATACGCTTCACGTTTTACTGTGCTGGACTTGATTGATTCAGCTTTGCTCTTTGAACCCATCATTGATGGGCTTTCATAGGTGCCGCCGGAGATCTCAATCAGGTCGATACCGTTATCACTCAGTGTTTGCACAACCTGCATCGACTCTTCTTCAGTGAAGCCACCTTTCATAAAGTCGGCGCTGTTGAGCTTAATTCCGACAGGGAAATCGTCACCGACCTCTTTTCGAATCGCGCGATAAACCTCAAGCACGAAACGAAGTCTGTTTTCGAGTGAGCCACCCCATTTGTCTCGGCGTTGATTGTGTCTCGAAGACAAAAACTGACTCACGAGATAACCATGAGCACCGTGAATCTGCACGCCAGTAAAGCCTGCTTGTTTTGCAAGCTTTGCACTCAGCGAAAATTTATCAATGATTGCGATTATTTCCGTCTCAGTCAGAGCTCGTGGCGTATTGAAACCTTTTTCTAATCCACGCTCTAAAGAGATAGCCGAAGGAGCAACCGGGCTATCACATAAGAATTTAGGGATTTGCTTTCCTGGGTGGTTCAATTGCATCCATATCTGCGAACCATTTTGTGTTCCAGCCTTCGCCCACTCACGAAATACGCTTAAGTCACTTTGCTCATCCAACACAACGTTTTTAGGTTCACCAAGCGCACCTCTATCGACCATCACGTTGCCCGTCATGGATAGGCCAATTCCTCCTTGAGCCCAACGCTGGTAAAGCGTGACTAAACCTTGCTTAGGGTTATGATGTTTATCACCTAGCTGTTCACTCATTGCCGATTTGAACAGGCGATTTTTGATCACTTGGCCATTAGGAAGAGAAAAAGGGTCGTTGAGGCAGATCGGATTCATGCGCGTGGTTACTTTCTTTGGTTTATATATTCAGTCCAGTATGCCCTATTTTATCCGACAGTTCTGAGCATTTAACGCCTATTTCGAAGCAAGTTTCACTCAATAATAAAATGCCAGCGGCATAGCAGCTGACATTAATCGATTATAAATAGAATCTCAAAAACTGGGCTGGCGCTGCTGAAATATGTCAACCAGAAAGGCTCAAACACTCTTTACGCTCATGGTAATTGTCGTTATTGTGATTCTCTACGCCATCATCACAAGGACTGTCTGAGAGTTATGAACAGCACGATTGAAACTATTCTGGGGCACCGCTCCATTCGTCAATATACAAATCAACCGATTGAAAAAGCACAACTTGATGTGATTATTCAGGCTGGTCTCGCGGCTTCATCATCGAGCTTACTGCAGGCTGTTTCTATCGTGAGAGTGACAGACACAGAGAAGCGCAAGTTGCTAGCTGAATACGCAGGCAATCAAGCTTACGTGGAGAACGCGGCTGAGTTTTTGGTGTTCTGTATCGACTATCAACGCCACGCTCAAATTAACCCTGAAGTGAAAACCGACTTTACTGAACTGACCCTGATTGGCGCGGTCGATTCTGGCATCATGGCGCAAAACTGCATGCTGGCTGCTGAGTCTCTAGGTTTGGGTGGCGTTTACATTGGCGGGTTGCGTAACAGCGCACAACAAGTCGATGAACTGTTAGAACTGCCACAGCACACCGCCGTGTTGTTCGGGATGTGCTTAGGTCACCCGGCACAACAACCAGAGGTGAAACCTCGCCTCCCTGCTCACGTAGTAATGCACGAAAACCAATACCAACCGCTGAGCCTAGATGAAATTGCCAGCTACGATGATTCGATGCAAAGCTACTACGCAAGCCGTTCAAGCAACCAAAAGCAGAGCAGTTGGTCACAGCAGATCACACAGAAACTCTCTGGTGAATCTCGCCCACATATCCTGCCTTACTTAAACAGCAAGCAGCTGACCAAGCGTTAAGCCGTTAAGCCGTTAAGCCGTTAAGCCGTTAAGCGATTAGAGCTAGCAGCAAACAGCAGTACAAACAAAAATGTCAGCGTAATATACGCTGACATTTTTATTTATCCGGAGGCGGCTAGCTTACAGATATTTCTCAATCGGTAACAATTGTAGGAAGCCAGACTGCATTCGTTCCCATTGACCAGTGTCAGGTTCGCTGTCCCAACGTTGATCGCCTGAATACCAATACACATCACCGTCTTCCAGTTCCAAGCGCCAGCTATTATCTTCACTCATCGCTTGCTCAATGGTGTCAGCTAACATTTCAGCAATCTCTTTGTTCTCGATGATCAAAACCGATTCCGTATTGAGGTAGGTAGAACGCAAGTTGAAGTTAAATGAGCCAATGCTTGCGATGCTGCGGTCGAATACAACTGATTTAGCGTGCAAACCATAGGCCGTCTCAGGCGCACATTTAGACACGTCTTGAGTCGATGCTTCACACAGCTTAGATTCTGGTTTTAGCTCAAACAGGTCGATGCCATGCTCCAACATGTCGTAACGTCTGCCTGCATAAGCGGAGTGATTAGTCACCAGATCATTAGACGCCATAGAGTTAGTTAGCGCTTTTATCTCAACGCCCTTGTTGTTCAATACCTGCCACTCTTCAAGCTGACCATCATCGAATACAAGGTAAGCGGATTCCAGCAAGATCTCTTGTTTCGATTCGCTCGCTAATTTCCCTAGAAGAATCGCGGTCGCTTTCGGTTCATCGGTATTGTCTGAATCATCAGGAACAGGCTGATCGTAAACAAAACGCGCATTCACCCATGCCATCTCACCAATCACCTCTTTCAGCAAACTATCAGCAGCCTTACGATCTAGTGGCAATTCCGGGTAATTTTGATAATGCGGAACGACAATATTATCTATCTTCGAGAGATCAGGTTGCTCGTCATCACCCAGCATATCGACAGGGTAAGACCAACGGCTGTTCCAGTATTCAACAAAACTGGTTTGGATGGTGTTAACTACCGAGCCCATGACTAATACATCGCGGTCTCGGAAATTGATTTCATCAGAAAGGTCGAAGTATTCATCACCAATATTACGTCCACCCACCACAGACAAAGTACCATCGACGGTAAACGACTTATTGTGCATACGGCGATTTAAACGAGAAAAGTCGCCGACAAAGCTCAGCCATTTACTGAAACCGCGGCGTGTTGGGGTTGGATTGAAGATACGAATCTCGACATTAGGGTGCGCATCCAGTGCCGACAACAAACCTTCACGTTCGTTGAGGTTGATATCATCCAGCATTACACGAACCTTCACACCACGCTCGGCCGCGGCTAACAAACGGCTGGCTAGGTAGCTGCCCGATTCGTCAGAGTTCCAGATGTAGTATTGAATGTCGATGGTGTGCTCGGCACTTTCGACCAGCGCTAATCGCTGTGCCAAGGCATCCCAACCAGACTCTTGCAGACGAACCGCAGTGGTGCCTTGCTCTAAAGCTTCAGGCTGAAATTCATTGGTTAGAACCGATAAAGAACTAGGTGCAGGAGAGGTTGGCGGTTCTGTTGGATGATCGATGCCTTCAGGAAGTGAAGAACACCCACCTAAAACGGCGATTAAGATTAACGTTAAACTGATGCGTTGGAGCACAGGCATGTATCTGACTTCCTTTTCACGATGACGTCTTTAGAAACTTTCCGTACAGCTTTTCAATGAACAAGCTATTCCGATCTATTCATTGATTATTACTGCTAAATCCTGAAATTTATAGGTAATTATCCAGTATAAATTTAAAGGTCGTTAAATTGGCCTACAGATCACTTAAGTTGATTGAGCGCCAAACAGTATAAACTCAGCGGCTTTTCGACCATTTCAATGGTGAGCTCAGTTCGGTCTGGGTTACAGTTCAACGCCAAAGCGTAGCCGTGTAAATAATCCACCAGCAAGTCCAACGCATTTTTGGTTTGCTCTTTGGTTAACGCTAACGGGCTCAACACCGCTGTAAAACGTTCACTAAACACCTCCATCGGCCCGAGGGATTTCATGGTCAATAAGGTCTCTAACAAGCCTCTATATTCGTTTAGCATCGACAAGTAACTCACACTGAGCCGATATAGGTTATCTCGCCAATCTTGATTCAATTCTGGCTGCGCGACTTCTTCAATCAAGGAAACCGTGATTGCCTCAAGCAGATCATTTTTGTTTTTGAAGTAATGGTATATAGCCATCGCATCAACCCCGAGTTCTGTCGCCAACCCTCGAACACTTGGCACTTTGCCACTCTCTCGCATCATGCTTTTAGCAATAGTGAGAATTCTCTCGGCGCTGAGTTGGCTTGATCCACTCTTTGGTCGACCTCGTTTCTGATCCTTGACAGTCATACCGTCACCTCTTAAACTTTATTTCTACACTGTAGAATATTTTAATTTATTACCGTGTAGATGCCAAGTTTCTCATTGATATCGGAGTTAAAAATGTCAAATATTGTATTCATCGCAACCAGCCTTGACGGTTACATTGCAGACAAGCAAGGCGGCTTAGATTGGCTGCAAGCGATTCCAAATCCAGACGGTGACGACATGGGTTACAACGCCCACACCGATCGTATCGATGCGCTGGTCATGGGACGTAATACAATGGACATGGTGCTGAGCTTTGGTATCGATTGGCCTTACAGCAAGCCAGTCTATGTACTGAGCAACACTTTAAGTAAAGTACCTCAAGAGCTTGAAGGTAAGGTGTTTTTAATGAAGGGCGAGCTTAAACAGATTGTCGCGGATTTGAATAACAAAGGCCTAAACAACTTGTACATTGATGGCGGCATCACCATTCAAAACTTCATGAAAGAAGACATGATTGATGAGCTGATCATCTCGACCATTCCTATCGTGCTTGGTGGTGGGTCCCCGTTATTTGGTGACTTAGTATCTCCCGTCGATTTTACGTTGAAAGGCGTCACGACGTACCTTGATGAGATCGTGCAAACTCATTACTTACGTAAGCGCTAAAGCTGTTGTTGAACTAAGGGCATGAAAGGATCAACACCGAAAACATTGTTCACGCTACATAACCTTTATCGTCCCTACACAAGCCTTCCCTATAGTAGTACCCTTTATCGTCTCTCATTCTTGATGGTAGCTGGATATTATGAAGCTTTTGGTCGATCGCACTGGTGAACAGTTTTTAGAAATTCTGCAAGAATCGGGAGACACGCTGACGGTTCAATTCATTACCAATGAAGGCAATCGAAAGGGTAAGCCGTTCCAAGATAACTTGAGTGGATTGCTCCTCACAGGGTGGAAGCCGCGCACTACTTCAACCGCCATCGGATTAGAACGCTTTAAGCAAGGCAAACTTGAAGATCCCAAAGTGAGTTTCGCATTGCACCAACTCTATCCACTAGGTCGAGACGTAAAGTTACCTTCTGGTGATATCGCAACTATCGCGAGTTACGCCAATACCCATGCCGACGGCTACTATATGTTTGTGCGCCTCAACGATGAATTAACCCGACTCAAGATTACACCCGATTGGGAACTGCAACCTTCCACTCAAAGATTGGCTCTGCCTTATTACCCAGCCCCAAGAACTAAAGAAGAGCTCGACAACATTGACGATTTTGATGCGTGGGCGGGCGGCTTCTAAATACTCCTCACCTACGCCTAGTAGCACATAATTCCCAAGTTATTATCAATTATTTTTTGACAATAATTCAAATGTAGCACTGTTTATCGTTTCAAATATTCCCACTATTATTTATCCATCGACACAGACTGCAGCTCAATGAACAAAGAGTGGCACTGTAAACACAGACAAATCACCATTTCGGTGAAAAATAATATAGGTACCAACATGACTCAACTAACTATCGTCGCAAACATCGTCGCTAACGAAGGCAAAATTGAATTGGTTAAAGCAGAGCTGCTAAAGCTGATTGATATTACTCGCGCTGAAGAAGGCTGCATCAACTACGACCTTCACCAAGACAATGAAAACCCAGCACATTTCACTTTCTACGAAAACTGGACGTCGCGTGAACTTTGGCAAACACACATGGGTAATACCCACCTTGCTGAATACATGGCAGCAACCGAAGGTAGTGTTACGTCATTTACACTTAACGAGATGACTAAGATCGCTTAAGTACAGTTTCAGTAGTCTGTTACTAGAAAGCACACTGACAAGCTATCGAGTTCGATTTGAAAGCCCCGCTGCACGTCAGCGGGGCTTTTTTCATTTATGCGGATATCGTCAACTGCCTTAGTTAGAGCTTCAAACGGGGCTGAATAAAATCGATAAACGCCGAGATACGTTTAGAGACCGATGACGACTTGTAGTAAACCGCATTCACTCGCTCTCGGTCTGTGTTGGCAAGTTTGTCTTGTTCCAGAATAGGGATTAGGCGACCTGCTGCCATATCTTCCTGCACCATAAACCCCGATAAACAAGCTATCCCATTTCCAGCTAATACCAGTTGACGCACCGTTTCACCATTACTGGCTGTCACAGTAGGCGCGACATAACTTTGGTTTGGCAAAGGCCAATGGTTAAGCACTTTGTTACCCGAAAATCCCACAATTTGATGCGAACTCAAATCTTCAGGTTTGGTGGGTAGCCCACGCTTAGCGAGATAATCAGGTGACGCCACAATATGGAGTAAACTTTTTCCTAACGGGCGAGCGTGCAATGTTGAATCGGACAACTTACCGATTCGAATCGCAACATCGGTTCTCTTTTCGAGAAGATCAACGAAGCCTTCGTTGGAAGTGAGTTCCAACTCAATGTCTGGGTAAGCCTCTTTGAATGACTGCACCAACGGCACTAGCTGATGGAATACGAATGGACTGGCGGCATCGACTCTTAAACGACCTTTTGGCAACTCTCCGCGCGACACGATTTCTTCTTCCGCGCTCTGAATCATCTGTAATCCCACCCTGACTGAATCGACAAACTGCCTTCCTTCCTCCGTCAATTCCACGCGTCTTGTTGTTCGGTTGAATATTGAGACGCCGAGTTGCGACTCAACCTTACTCACCGAACGAGACACCTTGGCGACCTGCACATCCAGCGCCTCTGCCGCCGCAGAAAAACCACCAGCATCGACAACGGTGAGTACCATTTCTAAATCATCTGAACGGGTTAACATGAGGCTCCTTCGCTATCTTCATTTTGTTTAATGTCATCTCGCTTGTGCTCATCACAGCTCAAATCATCTGAGTCTTTTCGATCTCATCAGCTTAATCCAATGATCGGCTAACTCTCCAATTATTGCAAATAACACAAAGGTTATTTGTTAATGATGGCATTTATCACAAATATATATTGCTAGATAATCCTCGCCATCAAACGAAGCGCTCCTATTGCAGTCACAAGCTGCCCCATTTTATCGCGCTCGGTATTTAACAAAGAACAGTAAGAGAGATGATTATGCCATTAGCATTACTTGCATTGACGCTCAGCGCCTTTGCCATCGGAACCACAGAATTTGTCATCGTAGGCTTGATTCCTACCATGGCGAGCGACTTGAATGTATCTCTGCCATCGGCAGGCCTATTAGTCAGTTTATACGCGCTTGGCGTTGCTATTGGCGCACCAGTATTAACGGCATTAACCGGAAAGTGGAATCGTAAAGCGGTATTGCTAACCGTGATGGCATTGTTTGTCATTGGTAACTTATTGGCGTGGCAAGCTCCGGGTTATAACACGCTGATCGCCGCACGAATTTTGACTGGCCTTGCCCATGGCGTGTTCTTCTCGATTGGATCGACCATCGCGACAGGTTTGGTTTCAAAAGATAAAGCAGCCAGTGCCATTGCGATCATGTTTACAGGTTTAACGGTTGCATTGGTAACCGGCGTACCACTGGGCACTTATATCGGGCAAACCTTTGGCTGGCAAGCGACCTTCTTGATCGTTGCTCTGCTTGGCCTTATTGCTCTTATCGGTAGTGCTATCTTGGTTCCAAACAACCTTAAGCAACCACCAGCGGCGAAGATTTCAGCACAACTAAAGGTTCTAACTCAACCACGCTTACTGTTGGTTTACGCTATCACAGCACTGGGTTATGGCGGCACATTCACAGCGTTTACGTTCCTTGCTCCAATACTGGAAAATGTATCAGGATTTGATTCGAGCTCAATCAGCTTAATCATGTTGGTTTACGGTGTTTCAGTCGCGGTAGGTAACATCTGGGGTGGTAAGATGGCTGACAAGATGGGCCCAATTAAAGCGCTGACCGTTATCTTCTCTGGTTTAGCCGCAGTATTGGTGGTATTCAACTTTACCGCTGTAAACCCTTATGCAGCCGTTGCGACTATTTTGGTTTGGGGTGCATTTGCATTCGGTAACGTTCCGGGGCTACAAGTGTATGTTGTGAAACTGGCTGAGAAATACACACCTGACGCCGTCGATGTCGCTTCTGGGTTGAACATTGCAGCCTTCAACGTCGGTATTGCATTGGGATCATGGGGTGGTGGTTTGATTGTCGCGAAATCTGGATTAATGAACACCCCTTGGGTAGGTGCTGTGATCGTTTTGATCGCTCTTGTTCTGACTCGATTCAGTGGTGCGTTAGATAAGAAGCAAGCACAACAAGCTGTTCCATCTAGCATCTAGCATCTA
>NZ_JBFRKQ010000025.1:0-20832 GCF_041469505.1 Vibrio sp. 10N.286.49.E11 | reverse complement strand
CTAGCATCTAGCATCTAGCAAGAATAGAAAAAACAAAGCCCGAACCTAGGTTCGGGCTTTATCAATTCAATCTGATTATTACTCGTTATCGATCGCTTTCAGCACTTTACATGGATTACCGACTGCAACCACATTGGCTGGGATGTCTTTGGTTACGACACTGCCCGCGCCAATCACGCTGTTTTCGCCAATGGTGACACCGGGGCAGATAATTACACCACCGCCAAGCCAAACATTGTTGCCAACATTAATCGGTGTGCCAAACTCAACGCCTTCTTCTACACGGCCTTTCACATCGAGTGGGTGACCTGCAGTCAGGATTTGAACGTTCGGACCAAGCAGCACATTGTCGCCAATAGTCACTTCAGCCACATCCAAAATCACGCAGTTAAAGTTAGCGTAGAAGTTCTTGCCTAGCTTGATGTTCGAGCCGTAGTCACAACGAAATGGAGGTTCTAAATGCGCATTTTCACAGTCCGGAATGAGCTCTTGCGTTGCTGCTTCCCATTCAGATGTGCCAGGAATACTGTTATTGAGTTTTTGAAGCACCTTGCGACATTCGATACGAGCTGCATAAAGCTCTTTATCCCAAGCCTGATAAGGTTCACCTGCTAGCATTTTTTGTTTTTCTGTTTTCACGTTACTTACCTGTTCTCACATCAATTAGCTATTTTCATATTACTTATCTAGCTTCACATTACTTAACTAATGGTGGTCAATTCATCGACCAAAAACGCAATATCGCACATCTAAATAACAGTGAATAAGGAGTGTTTGAGCTTGGTTTAAGAGATGCGCATCTCGTCACTTTTTGTAGGTAAAATATGAAATTCGAACAGTGCTAATTTAGCTTCGCTATCGAATCACGTAACACCAAACTACCAGTGGTATTGATGGTGGTCGCTTGCTCTGTTTCACCGACAATTTGCAGGATCGCCTTTTGCGTCATTTGCTCTAATGGCACACTCACAGACGTTAAGCTTGGCGTTAAAAACGCCCCCACTTTGCTGTTATCAAAGCCGACGATCGAAACATCTTGAGGCAATGAGTACCCAAGTTCAGTTAACGCCTTAATCGCACCAATCGCCATATCATCGTTTTCAGACAAGATAGCAGTGAATGTGGTTCTGCTTTTTGCCAAAGCCTGAGCCGCGTGATAACCGCTCTCCATCGTCCAATCACCTTGAACAACTTTGGACTCATCTAATGCAATATCCTGCTTAGTTAACACATCTTGATAGGCTTGGTAACGCAACTCATCGGTCGAAGAACCGGCTTTACCACGAATCACAGCAATATCGGTATGACCCTGCTCGATGATGTGTTCAACCATCAAACAAGCGCTCTGATAGTGGTCGGTGGTAATGGCATGATTAGGCTTCGACGGCATTTCCCGGTTGAGTACCAGAATCGGTGTGTCAGTGCTTTCGATGATCTTTGCAATCTCACTTTCGGTTAAGCACTGTGGGTAGATGATGATGCCCGCGCACTTCATATCCAGCAGGAAGTTGATCGCCTTTATTTCGTCTTCAGCGCTGTGTTTGCCATCGGTGATCACCAGTTGGTGATTCGACTTTTCGCTATAAGAAGCCGCGTGATACATCAAGGAAGAAAAGTAAGGGCCATTGAACAACTCATTGGTGATTACAAAGCCGATGAAATTGGTCTTCTTGGTCGCCAATTGCTGAGCCAACAAGTTCGGTCGATAACCTGTTTCTTGAATCGCATCAAATACCTTTTTCACCACATCTGGGCGCACGATGTTCTTGCCATTTAAGACACGAGAAACGGTCGATTTAGATACGCCTGCGCGGTTCGCGACATCAAGCATGGTTACCATTGGCTTCTCTTCCTTTATAAAAAATTAGCCGACATAGGCCGACTAATTCATTGCAAAATGACAGCTCACAGTTCACATAACTGCGCTGGGAAATGCATTCTAAATAGTGGCACCGTTAGATGCAATCACGCCTTTATACCACTCAAACGACTTTTTTCGCTTGCGTTCTAGTGAGCCAGATTGATCGTTATGCTTATCTACGTAAATGAATCCGTAGCGTTTTTTCATCTCGCCCGTGGTGAACGACACTAAGTCGATACAGCCCCAAGGGGTGTAACCCATCAAATCAACACCGTCGATCGCAACGGCTTTTTTCATCTCTTTGATGTGGTCTCCAAGGTAAGCGATGCGGTAGTCGTCATTAATGCTGCCATCTTCTTCAATGGTATCAACCGCGCCAAAACCGTTCTCAACGATAAACAATGGCACTTCATAACGTTCATACAGAGACGCTAAACAGAAACGCAAACCCGTTGGATCAATTGGCCAGCCCCAATCGCTAGACTGGATGAACGGATTATCGACTGAGTTTTCGTGACCGCCGTCCATCGCTTCATCGGTCGACTGATGCGAAGAAGAATCCAAAGTATTCGACATGTAGTAGCTAAAGCCTAAGTAATCGGCCTTACCTTCTTTTAGGATCTGCTCATCTTCTGGCTTCATCTCAATGTTGAAGCCTTTGATTGCCCAGTCACGCTTGGCGTAATTTGGGTAGTGACCACGAACCATCACATCCGAGAAGAAGTAACGATCACGCATCGCTTGCTGTGCCACCATGATATCTTCTGGCTTTGAAGAACGAGGGTAGAAAGGCACCATCGCACACATTGCACCGATTTGAAGATCTGGGTTAATTTCGTGACCTTTCTTAACCACTAAAGCACTTGCCACAAACTGGTGGTGAACCGCTTGATACATCGCCTCTTGCGGCTTTTCACATTGTGGGAACTTCACGCCAGAGCATAACCAGCCAAAGATATCTGCCGAAGTATTCATCTGGTTATTTATCTCATTGAACGTCATCCAATACTTCACCTTGTGCTGGTAGCGTTCCATCACTGTGCCCGAATACTTAACGAAGAAATCGATCACTTTACGGTTCATCCAACCGCCGTATTCTTTGGCTAAGTGGTAAGGCATTTCAAAATGGCTCAGCGTCACTACTGGCTGAATGTCGTATTTCAACAGCTCGTCAAACAGATCATCGTAAAACGCTAATCCCGCTTCACACGGTTCAGCTTCATCGCCATTTGGGAAGATACGCGTCCACGCGATACTGGTACGGAAACACTTAAAGCCCATCTCAGCGAATAACTTAATGTCTTCTTTGTAGCGATGGTAGAAATCCACTGCGACTTGGTTAGGATAGTTTTCGCCATCAATCACGCCATCGGTGATTCGACGTTGTACACCATGAGCGCCCGCTGTTAATACATCAACAACACTGACACCTTTACCATTCGCATCCCAGCCGCCTTCTAGTTGATGCGCTGCTACTGCACCGCCCCATAAAAAATCGTTCGGAAATTCGTTGTTCATACCATTACTCGCTACAAGTTATTCGTGAAAAAGATCAGGATTAGAGAGCTCATTGCAACTCTGAAACCGATTTCAATAAAAGAAAAGATACAGGTTGAAACCGGTTTCAGCAATAGTTGAAAGATCTTTTTTGATCGAACTACAGACTAATCAACAGTCAGCATTACGATCAATGCTGCTCAAAATACTGATCATGCTGAGATTTGCCGGATAGGTCTTGAGTTCCCGGGTAGAACTGGACGAGTGTCTGATCGGCTAAAGTGAGGTGAATCCAACCCTCTTTGACTTTCAGCCAATTGGTACCGTTGGTCTCATAGACGGCAGGAAACTTGCCCCAGCCAGACTCTGATACCTGCAGCTCTTGAAATAGGTTAATCGGGGCTAGCTTATTGCTGTCGAAGTTTGCGTCGGCATAGACAGATAAAGGCTCGATGGCATCGTTTGACTTAAACGTATAACAGCTCACAGAGGCTGAAGTGCGATCAAACCACTGGTAAGGTTGTGCACCGATTAAATCGTAGACCGTGCAATCATTGAATTGAATCGCCCACTCTTGGTGAGCTTTAAAACCGAGGTAACCTATGGGTTGTGATGGTTCAGGCTTTGAGTCCGCCTCCTGCTCATACACCGGTTCTGAGGTAGCACATCCCATAAGCCCAAGACTAAAAAGGAAAGTCACAGCAAGCTTCATCATTGTCATACCTCAGTTCCGTTAGTAGATGAGTAACTCAATTAAGTCTCTACATTAAACGGTAAGTTCCAAACGATTACCATCCGGATCGAGTACACAGCTCTCATAATAGCCATCGCCTGTTCTTCTTGGGCCATCTAAGCGCTCATAGCCGTCTTCGACCAAGTGTTGAGTCAGTTGATCGACCGCCTGTTCCGAACCTAATGATATCGCCATGTGAATGAAGCCTGTGAACTGGTCATAGATGTCGTCTTTCGATTCAGGGACAGAGTCCATTTCCATAATCTCTAAACGACTTCCCGTATCAAACGAGAGGAAGTATGAAGAAAACCCTTTAGTTGGGTTGTGATATTTTGAGTTCAATGTCGCGCCGAGATAATCTTCATAAAATCGCTTCAGTACTTCGAGTTGTTTGGTCCAAATTGCGATGTGTTCAATCTTCATTTTGTTTGCCTAAGTTTGATGTCTAACGCTAGATTACTCATCAAATAAGGAACAATAAACAGAACGAAATTGTTCCTGATTAACGGGCTCGATTTTATGTCCATAACTGCACAGTATTGGCATCTATGTTTGTGTAATAGTTATCTTTCCTCCATAGTCAGGTTTTACACAATCTGAGATTCAAACTGTGAGCTTTTTAAAACTGATACTACTTGCGGCTATATGGGGAGGCTCGTTTCTTTTCATGAGAATGGCCGCCAATCCATTAGGGCCCGCAGTCTTAATTGAAGCGCGAGTTCTGTTTGCAGCACTTACTCTGCTTTTAGTTTCTTTCTATTTAAAAAAGAAGCTCTCTTTTCATGATCACGCAAAACACTTCTTCATTCTCGGCCTGTTTAACACCACACTTCCTTTTTTGCTTTTCGCTTATGCCGCGCAGACACTTAACGCCTCGACACTCGCCATCTTGAACTCTACCGCGCCAATATGGGCGGCAATCATTGGTGCAATATGGACCAAAACAGCACTCGAGGCGAAAGTTCTATTGGGACTTGGGATTGGGGTAACAGGAGTTGGCGTGTTAGTCGGTTGGGATGCGATGAACATTGGCCGTGAGGCTATGCTTCCTATCTTTGCAGCAGTGATGGCGGCCTTTAGCTACGGAATAGCGTCAAACTATACCAAACAAGCCCCTAAAGTTGAGGCATTCAACAATGCTCATGGCAGCATGTGGGCTGCGGTATTGCTGGTTTTGCCGTTTGTATTCTTTATTCCGATGAGAGAAACACCCGACGTTACGATCACTACATCGGTTGTCTTATTAGGCGCGGTATGTACTGGGTTAGCGTATCTACTTTACTTCAATCTCGTCTCTGAACTCGGCGCACCTTCAGCCCTGTCCGTGACCTTCATCATTCCGGTATTTGGTATTCTATGGGGTAACTTATTCTTAGATGAAGCAATTGGCATCAATACGATTGTTGGTTCAATTCTGGTTATCACCGGCACCATGTTGGTGACAGGAATGACGCCTTCTAAGATGATAGAGAGCGCCAAACAGAAACGAGCAGCAAGAGCGGCTCGTTAATCAGCCATATATTGCTGAATCTTGTTTCTCAGCCACTGATGAGCAGGGTTCAAATCGGTTCTTTTATGCCAAATCATGTATTGCTGCATCGGTAAGATTTCAAACGGCTGATCAAGGACTTGAAGCTGGAAGGATTCGGAAAATTGATTGGCAAAATCACGCGATGTACTGCCGACACAATCTGAGCCCGATACCAGCACACACATGGTCATCAGCGAGTCACACTCGGCACTCACTTTTCTCTGTTTCAGTGGCGACTTGGTAAAATAATCTGCCGTGTATAAACGGGTTCGACGCATTCTAAAAGTAACATGCTTTTCGTTGTAATATTGCTCTTGCGTCACAGAGCCATTGATTCTCGGATGCCCCTTTCGAGCTATCAGCACCAACTCATCTTCAATCATCGGCTGCTTCATGTAGCCGTTAACTTGCGGGTAATGGATATCAATCGCTAAATCAGCTTGTTGCATGCTCAAGCCTTGCAATAATTCTTCTTCGTTGTTCGGCACCATATTGAATTCAATCGAGATATTGCCCAACGTCTCATCTTGCTCGACGAGAGGTTGAAGCTTGGTTAATCCAATCTCATTCACCAGGATACGAAACACATGATGCTGCTGATTATCAAATGTCTTTAAAGTGCTTACTGCGCTGCTTATCCCTTCTAGAGCAGGCTCTACTCGGTCTGCCAATTGCACCGCAGCGTTAGTCGGAATAATCCCACGCCCTTCACGAATAAACAGGTCGGTATCAAGCTGAGATTGCAATCGCTTCAATGCCCCACTAACCCCAGGCTGAGTCATACCAAGCGATTCTGATGCAAGCGTGATCGACTTTAATCGATACACTTCTAAGAACACGCTCAATAGATTTAAATCCAACTTTTCCACGTCGCTCACCGTTACTCTCCCTGTCAATGTGGTCTTAATCAATCATAGGTCAGGATTCGTCTTCGTCGCCCAACCATTGCATGATTCAATACATAGCCAATCGTGATGTATTAAATAAAGCTTACTTTATTTTTTGCTATATGTCTTATTCCTATAATCGCCTCAACGAAACAAAATTCTGAAATGAAGAGGCTCTTATGACGACTTCACGCACGTTCAAAAATGCATCACTGTTCCTAGCTATCTCGCTCGTATTCCCTGCAGTTGCAGCTAACCATGACCACGCACACTTCAGCGAAATTGGCGATCAAGGTGGCAAAAGCGCAACCGAGATGACGACCAAAGCAAACCAAGAGTTCGCAAAAACACTGAACTTTGCCGACACTCGCGCTTTCGACAATAACAACAAGGGTCTTATTGCTAGCTTCGACCAAGAGACGGGCGACATCATTCGCAATAGCTTTAACTTTATCGACCCAAGTGTGACGAATGCAGACCAAGCACCAGATTCAGTAAACCCTTCACTGTGGCGCCAAGCGGTATTGAACCAAGCAGCAGAAGGCTTATATGAAGTTGTTCCGGGTAAAGTTTACCAAGTTCGAGGTGCTGACTTAGCGTCTATCTCTTTCATTCGTAGTGACAACGGTTGGATCGCTTACGACGTTCTTCTTACCAAAGAAGCGGCCGCTAAATCACTCAAATTCTTCAAGAGCAATGTGCCTGATGGCGGCGAACTGCCCGTCGTTGCTATGATTTACTCTCACTCGCACGCTGATCACTTTGGTGGCGCAAGAGCAATCAAAGACGCATACCCAGATGTAAAAGTGTACGGTTCGAAAAACATTACTAAAGAGATCGTCGACGAAAACGTATTGGCGGGTAATGCAATGTCTCGTCGTACCGCTTATCAGTATGGTGCAACCCTGAACCGACACGAGCACGGTATTGTTGATGCTGCACTGTCGAAAGGCCTATCAACCGGTAGCATTACTTACGTACTGCCAGACTACGAGCTGAACCATAACGAAGAGATTGAAACTCTGGTTATCGACGGCCTAGAAATGCAATTCATGGATGCTTCAGGTACCGAAGCGGCCTCTGAAATGGTCTAAGAAGATCAACGAGATGTTAATCACTTGGGGTGAAGAAACAGAGGTGTTGTTTGCGTCTCACTCATCGCCAATCTGGGGCGAACAAGAGATCTCTGATTACCTAAAAATGCAGCGTGACGCTTACGGTTTTACTCATAACCAAACGCTTCGCTTAGCCAATAACGGCGTGGTTCTGCAAGACATCGGTGACGAGATTTACAAGGTCATGCCAGACAGCATCCAACAGTCTTGGCACACCAACGGTTACCACGGTACTTACTCTCACAATGCTCGCGCTGTGTACAACATGTATCTTGGTTACTTCGACATGAACCCAGCTAACCTAAACCCGCTACCAATCAAGCCAGAGTCAGTGAAGTTTGTTGAGTACATGGGCGGCAGCGACGCTGTGATTGAAAAAGCGCAGCAAGATTTCCAAGAAGGTGAATACCGCTTCATTGCAACAGCACTGAATAAGGTGATTCAAGCTGAGCCAGAGAACAAAGTTGCACGTGGCTTATTGGCAGATACATACGAGCAGTTGGGTTATCAATCAGAAGGTGCAGGTTGGAGAAACATCTACCTAACCGGCGCTCAAGAGCTTCGCATTGGCACACAACCGGGCGCACCAAAGACTGCATCTCCGGATGTGTTAGCGAACATGACCATTGAGAACTTGTTGGATTACTTAGCAGTTAAAGTGGATTCGCTAAAAGCACAAGAAACACCATTTACGTTGAATATTCAGCTACCAGACGTGCAAGAGTTCTACTACGTTGAAATGTCTAACGGTAACCTGAACAATATTCAAGTGAGCGAGCTACAAGACGCCGATACAACACTGATCATCAATAAGTCTGACGTGTCTGACATCGTGCTTAAGAAAACAAACCTAGGAAAACTGTTAGAAGACGGACAAGCAGGCGTGAAAGGTGATAAGACATCACTTAACAAACTGCTGTCTTCACTGACAGAAGCTGACACCTCTTTTGAGATTGTACCGCGCCCAAGTAAAGGCGAAGAAGTTGATGCAGAGCTATACCAAGATTCAGCGGTACACGCTCATTAAACGCCGGATACACTAAATAAAAACAACAGCAGTTAGCTAGAAAAACGTTCTATAAAGAACATAAAAACAAGCCCCTCCCTTTTGGTTGGGGCTTTCTTATTTGTTCTCAATATATGCTTCTGAATCGCTATTGAGTTTGCCCGTTTACGTCGCAATCCCAATAAGAAGGTGAACCATAATATTGAACAAAGTAATCGATAAATACGCGCACCTTTGGTGCAAGTAACTGAGCACTCGGGTATACCGCCCAGATAGCCGCCTCATCCTTTAAAGGGTAATCCGGCAACACCTCAACCAGCGAACCTTCCGCGAGCTGCTTGTATGCTATCCAACTCGCGCATATGGCAATGCCCAAGCCATCGACACATACATCCCTTACCGCTTCACCGTGATCGACGCGGATAGCACCTAGGCTCTCTTCGAGTTTTCCGATATGAATACTGGCTACCGGAGGTGACAACCCAAGCTCTTGTCCTGCTTGACCTATATTGTGCGTAGACGCGAGTCGCACAAACAATTTTAGATGTTCAATGTTCATCAATAATGGCTAGCCTGCGCTGAGTACACGCTGCTTATTGGCCGCAGCGGCACGGGGAATAATGTGAGTTTTAATATAGGCATTAAGCTTAAACCATGCAAAAGCGCCCGCTAAAACATTGGCGACTGTCGCAGCAATAACCGCATTGACCATGTCTCCGGTTATCGAGCCGATCCATAAAGCGGGAATGTAGAAAACAAACAAGCGTAGGAAAGAGACATTCAAAGCTTTACGCGGCACACCCAAGGCATTAAAGACCGACGCAACCAACATGCAAAGCCCAAGCGGCCCATAGCTGAACGGTATAAATAACAAGGTCACTTCAAACCAGCTGCGTATGCTTTGTTCTTCCGAGATAACAGGAATAATCCAGCCACTAAACAGCGCCAACAATGTTGCCATCACGGTGTGGAAAACCAATAAGAACTTCGCTGTTGTATTCAATAGCTCAGGGATTTTGCATCGCTGCTGCGCCCCTATGTAACGACCAATCATAGGCGGGATAGACATCGTCAGAGCAAGAGAAAACACCAGCATAAAACTTTCAACACGGACGAGTAAGCTCCAAAAAGCCATCTCATCGGTTCCGATTCTCGCAATCAATAGCATTGAGAAGAACGCGCTGACCGCAGGTAATATCTGATTCGCAGTGGTTGGCATTACCGTCTTGAATAACTCAAAACTGTAGCCTTTGATTCGGTTACTGCACGCGCCATTGAAGCCAAACCAACCTTTGCCGCGAGACTTGATTAGCATGTAGATTGCGCCGAATGCGTAGCCAATGCTCGATGCGATCGCCGCCCCTGCGATGCCCATATCCAATCCAAAGATCAGAATAGGGTCGAGAATTAGGTTAATCACGCTAGCAGCCAAGAACATGCTTCCGGTTGTTTTGGTATCGCCATTGGCACGATAAACGCAGGTGGCCAGATAAAGCACCGCCACCATCAATGCACTGAACAACCACAGTGGCCAGTACACATTAAAAATAGACAGCATGGATTGGTATTGAGCGTCAGAGACATCATTCACAAACGACGCAAAAACAGAATCGCTAAAAACAATCAGCCCTATGCAGATCAAAGCAATCACCAACACTCCAAATCCAACCGACAGCGTCGCAATTGAAGTAGATTTACGTTGTTCTTTTGCCCCTACCGCTTGAGAAATAATGGACGTTGCCGCCACACCGATGCCCACTTGAACCCCGGTAAACGCTGCTTGAAATGGCAAGGTGATACCGTGAACCGCCAACTCATTCACCCCTAGCTGACCAATAAAGATCGAATCGACCAATTGAACCATCATGATCGCAAACACACCCAGCGTCAGTGGCAGCGTTTTCTCAATGATGGTTTTCAAAGTCGCGGATCTCATCTGCATAAGTCGGTTCACTCTTGTCTGTACCTTGGGGCTAATTACCTAGTTGAGCAGTATACGAAGCTAAATGAAAAGGATAAGAGCACCAAACAAGGAATGAGTTTTTAGATTTCGTTGACAATCGAATTAGCAAGATACCTTCAACGTTAAAATATCCATCTAAGAGACTGAATAAATTGAAATTATAAAACCCGCCAACACTCTTAATAATTCGTTAATAGTGTTTCGTTTAATGGTTAATTGTTGGTTCGAACATTCCTCGTTAGCCTGAATTTAGGTCGCATTCACACTGAATAGGCTGAAATGAAATCTCTCAGAAGGAATATGGAAATGGCATATCAAGGTTATACAACGTTTAAAGCTCAAGCCGAGGATGGGATTCTTACCGTCACTTTTGACTTCGGTACTGTGAATGTTCAAGGGCAAGAGACTTTGATGCTGACGAAGCCGAAGCACTCAAAGCGGAAGCTTATTGGTTGTATCAAGCTACGAGCAAAACCCCTGCGGTTAAGCGCTTCCAAATTGCCGATGAGCAAGGCCTAGAGCACGATATGGAAAACCAACGTAACTGGGAAACTCTGGTTATGAACGTTCAAGACATCAAATAACTCGGTCACTTCTCTTAATTTGGGTCAGCCACAAACTGACCCATTGTCTTACTTAGTCGTTAAACGCCAACGGTTAACCACCAAGTGTTAAAATGGTCATTATTTGCCCCATAGACTCACATTTGAGTCTTCAGCTTGTGAGCCAAATGCAACTATGTGTCATTAATCTTTGTTATAACGTTGTTCAAACTATTTTTTGAAGGACGGAATATGCAAAAAATAATTCTGATCACAGGTGCCACGGATGGCATTGGTTTAGAGACCGCAAAAGCACTAACGCAGCAAGGGCACCATGTTCTGATTCATGGCCGCAACCCAGTTAAGGTCAATAAAGTCGTGACCGCTTTGTCTCGCCTGTCTAAGAATGCAATCATCGAAAGCTACATCGCAGACCTATCGACGCTCTCTGAAGTTGAGGCGCTCGTAACCCAAATCAAAAGCGATCACAAACGACTCGATATACTCATTAACAACGCAGGTGTGTATAAGGTGTCGGACATCACCACTCCAGACAATCTTGATGTACGTTTTGTCGTAAACACCATTGCGCCGTATCTCCTGACACAAAAGCTGCTTCCTCTTTTTGATGCGACAGGTCGTATCGTCAATCTATCTTCAGCAGCCCAAGCACCCGTCGATTTAGAGGCATTAATCAGCCCGAGTGCGGGTGAACTTGATGGTCCGGTTTACGCGCAAAGTAAGCTGGCGCTAACGATGTGGTCCATCGAATTAGCCAATACTCTTTTAGACAAAGGCACCGCAATTATCCCTGTAAACCCAGCCTCTTTCCTTGGCAGTAAATTAGTAAAAGATGCTTATGGCGTTGATGGAAACGACCTAGCGATTGGAGCCGATATTCTTTGTCGTGCTGCGCTCAGTGATGAGTTTGCCAACGCTTCTGGTCAATATTTTGATAATGATTCTGGGTTGTTCAAAGACCCGCACGCCGACGCATTAGACAACACTAAGAACCACAAGCTGGTGACAGTGCTTAATCAATTACTCGAAGAAAAGCTGTGCGTTACGCACTGATCATTAATTAGTAAAAAACGACCACTAACACTCCCCCCACACACGATCCAAGCCGCAGTTCTATCCATACAGACAAAGAACTGCGCGCTCTTTCGATTATTAAAATTTCTTTAATACTGATTCCCCGCTTTGCCCAATTATCACCCAAGATGCAGATTGCTAAACTTGCCCTCGTCGAAACAACACAGGCTACGGCCGAGGAGCATTTATGCGTTTTGAAGGTAAAGTTTATCGTCCTTGGATGGAAGCAGAGAGCGTACTCATCCAGACAACATTGGGGTGCAGTAACAACCAATGTACCTTCTGCACGATGTTTGATGATAAGCGTTTCAAAGTAAGAGATATCAAAGACATCTTTGAAGATATTGATGCGGCGAGAAAAATCTACCCGCATGTAGAGTCTATCTTTTTAGTCGATGGTAACGTAATGGCAATCCGAACCGAGATGCTGATTTCGATTCTGGATTACATCAAAATCACCTTTCCAGAGATCAAGAACATTTCTCTGTATTCAGGGTTCAATGACTTTCGCCGTAAGAGCTTGTCTGAATTAAAAGAGATTAAGTCGGCAGGTTTAAGCATGGCCTATTCCGGCTTGGAGTCCGGTGACCCAATTGTGCTTGAACGCATTCAAAAGCGCATGACGCGTGAGCATGCAATTGAAGGTATGAACTTAGCCCGTGAAGCAGACATCAAGGTGCTGGCTTCTTTCATCTTTGGCCTTGGCGGCAAAGAACGTTCTGTAGAGCATGCGATTAATACCACCAGCTTGCTGAACATCATGCAGCCAGATGCAATTGCACCGATGGCTTTAGCCGTTCAACCGGGGTCGGTGTTGGAAAAAGAAGTAAACCGTGGCGAGTTTGTTTTACCAACGCCATTGCAGATTCTGGAAGAAGAAAAATACTTGCTCGAAAACCTAGAAGACTTCGATTGCTACTACTGGGGCGACCACGGCAATAACATCTCACCAATGCGTGGTATGTTGCCTCAGGCTCGTAAGCCGTTTCTTGACAAGATAAATCAAGACATCGCGCATAACCCAATCACTAAGCAAAACGTCATTAAAACCTTTGCTTGGTAACGAGTAACCTCTACATCGTTTGAAGCAGCCACAAAAAGGGCCAGTATCAGCTGGCCCTTTCATTTTCTAGTTATGTCGCTCTCTATCGAACTACCTGGAGCCGACCGCTCGGACTAATTCTGCGATTCCATCCCAATCACCCTTGTCCATTTTGTCTGTCGGTACCATCCAAGTTCCACCGCAGGCAACGACTGATTTCAGTGCTAAGTAAGACTCAACGTTCGCTGGGCTTACTCCGCCTGTCGGCATAAAGTTAACCGGATAAACAGCCGTCAACGCTTTCAACATAGCAACACCGCCAGATGGCTCTGCTGGGAAGAACTTTAGTGTCTTAAGCCCCATTTCCATTGCTTGTTCAACCAAGCTTGGGTTATTCACTCCAGGAACGATCGTAACCCCTCTTTGCTGACAGTATTTGACTGTGGTTGGATTCAAACCTGGGCTAACAATGAAATCAACACCCGCATCAATGGCAGTATCCACCTGATCTGTAGTAAGCACAGTACCTGCGCCAATCAGTAACTCAGGGTAGGCTTCACGCATCAAACGAATCGACTCTGCTGCCGCTTCTGTACGAAATGTCACTTCAGCACAAGGCAAGCCATTTTCAACCAGTACTTTCGCAAGCGGCACAGCCTGAGCAACGTCATTAATGGCGATCACCGGAACGATGCGAATATCTCTGAGTCGCTGTTCAATTGTTTTCATTGTTCATTTCTCTCATTATCAAACAGACAAATTAAGCCAAGTCGCTGCCGTTGCTTGCGATCACTTTTTTGTACCAGTGGAATGACTTTTTAGGAATACGATTTAACGTACCATTGCCTAGGTTGTCTCTGTCCACGTAGATAAACCCATAGCGCTTGCTCATCTCTCCGGTCGACGCCGCAACAAGATCGATACAACCCCAAGGTGTGTAACCCATCAATGGTACACCGTCTTCCATTGCTTCATGCATCGCAACAATGTGCTGACGAAGGTAATCAATGCGGTAATCAGCTCTTACAACGATATGTTAAGCGCTCACCAGCCGTATCAACACTATCCAGATCAGATCAAAAAGGCGTTAGCTAAGTTCGGCCACACCTCTCAAGTAGCAGGCTGTGTTCCTGCGATGTGCGACGGGGTAACTCAAGGGCAACCAGGCATGGATATGTCTTTGTTTTCAAGGGACTTGATTGCTCAATCGACCGCTCTTTCACTGAGTCACAACGTGTTTGATTCAACCCTATTGCTTGGCATTTGCGACAAGATAGCTCCAGGACAACTGATGGGCGCGCTCTCTTTTGCGCATCTACCAACTGCCTTTGTTCCGGCAGGCTTGATGGCAACGGGCATCAGCAATGATGAGAAAGTACACATTCGCCAAGAGTACGCGGCTGGCAAGGTAGGAAAAAGTGCCTTACTGGATATGGAGTGCAACGCTTATCACTCAGCGGGCACCTGCACTTTTTACGGCACAGCCAATACCAATCAGCTGGTATTTGAAGCGATGGGGCTGATGCTTCCGGGCTCAGCGTTTATTCTCCCTGACTCTGAATTGCGCGCATCACTCACTCAGCATGCCGCCATTGAAATTGCTTCAATGACACCACAAGCCGCAAACTTCCGCCCACTTTCTGAAGTCTTTACCGCTAAAAGCTTAATCAATGGCATTGTTGCCCTACTCGCATCAGGTGGCAGTACCAACCACAGCATTCACATGGTCGCGGTAGCACGCGCAGCAGGATTTATTCTGACTTGGCAAGACATCAGCGATCTATCCGATGTGGTGCCTTTACTTGCTCGAGTTTATCCCAACGGCCCAGCAGATATGAATGCGTTCCAAACGGCAGGCGGAGTTCCCGCGCTGCTACGCCGTTTAGATCAAGCCAACTTACTGCACCGAGATGTCACACCTACCTTTGGCTCGTTTGAAGATCAAATGAGTATTCCAGAGCTTGAAAATGGAAAGCTAACGTGGAAAAAGTGCAAACAGTCGGCAGATGCATAGGTAATTGCAGGCCAAGAACAGGTATTCCAAAGCACAGGCGGAACGCGAGTCCTTTCAGGGAACCTTGGCAACGCAGTGATTAAAGTGTCAGCGGTTGCAGAAGAGCAACGTGTAATAGAAGCACCTGCGGTAGTTTTTGATTGCCAACATAAGGTAGAAGCTGCGTATCAACGAGGTGAGCTCAACAAAGATTGCATGGTTGTGGTGATAAATAATGGACCAGCTGCGAACGGTATGCCTGAACTGCATAAGCTCATGCCGATTCTAGGTAATGTTCAGAAACAAGGGTTTAAAGTGGCTCTGGTTACTGATGGGCGCCTTTCTGGAGCCTCAGGAAAGATCCCATCCGCGATTCATGTCTCACCAGAGGCTATTCGAGGAGGAACTATTGGGCTTGTTCGCGAAGGCGATATCCTGCGCTTAGATTGCGCGAGTGGCGAACTCAATAACCTCAACGACATGCAATCTCGCCAAGCGAAGGTATTTGAGGCAGACGCCAACCAGCAAACCATGGGGCGCAACCTATTTAGCGTGATGCGCCAAAGCGTTTCGAGTGCAGAACAAGGGGCGAGTTTTATCGTCTAGCTGTGTCACTACTTAAATGTAAAAGCAAAAGGGGCATCATTTCGATGCCCCTTTCAGTTTCCACGATACTTGGTTAAACGCTTTCGCCATCAGTGATGCGATAGCCCATATCCACTACCGTTTCCGTGACTGGCTCACCTTTCAATCGGGCAAGCAGTAGCTCGGCACTTTTCTTACCTATTTCATAACGTGGCGTATCCACGCTAGTCAGTTTTGGGCGTATGGTTTGACCAATATCTAACGCGTTATAGCCCACCACAGATAGCTGTTGCGGCACTTGGATTCCACGTTGCTGGGCAATGAGCAAGGTACCTATCGCGATGTCATCATTGGTGCAGAACACGCCATCTAGATCTGGGTAATCCGCAAGAGCGCGATCAAGCAGATCTTCAGCCAAAGAGAAGTTAGAGTGCTGTTCAGTCAACACGTGTTTAGGCTCTAATCCAGCCTCATACATCGCTTTGTCATAGCCTTGCAAACGCAACTTGGTTCGCGCATCCAATCGAGCGCCAAAGTAAGCAATAGAGCGTTTACCAGCTTCAATCATTCGCTTCACGACATGGTAAGAAGCATCAATATGGTCCAAGCCAACAACCATATCGATCGGATTGGTTGGGAGTTCCATCGTTTCAACAACAGAAACACCTGAATTCTTGATCATCTGTAACGTGCGGGGGGTGTGGTGGCTTTCCGTCAATATCAACCCATCAACTTGATACGAAAGCAGCGAAGCAATCTTTTCCTCTTCTTCCACAGCATCATAGCTAAAGTGAGCAAGCAACGTCTCGTAGCCATTCTCTTTAGTAACCGTTTCGATACCTTGAACAAACGCGGCAAAGATTTGGTTTGATAACGAAGGGAGCAAAATACCGATCGCTTTACTCGACGATTTAGAGAGCATAGCTGGCGCTTTGTTTTCGATGTATCCCATCTCTTCAATAACCGCTGCAATTTTAACGCGAGTTTTGGCTGCGACTGAATCGGGATTGCGCATGTAACGAGAGACGGTCATCTTTGTGACCCCCACTTTGTCTGCAACATCTTGAAGTGTGGTTCGAGTTTTCTTCTGCTGTTCTGTCATAACTATTTGAACTCTTTATTATGTTACAAGTAACATTATAAAGTTCTCACCGCCTCAAGTTCAACCCATTCGTTGTCATCGACACATAGTATTGAAATCGTTCTACCATCGGCAAATTAGTTTGGCGTTAACGAAAGGTTGGTATCACGCATGCTTGATGAAAGCTTGGCTTAACTGCTGAAAGAGTGAGTCTACGTTGGGTAGAGTTGTCAGATGTGCGGACAACGGAGTATGAACTTGCGCGTCCACCACGGTTGGATTGTCACAAACTTGATTATAAAAATTTACGGGTGCAACGATGTTCTCTAAGTCGACATCCAACAAGATACAGGCTTGCGAAAGTACAATTTGGCCGCCCCCTTGTTTAAGCAAAACACGCTGCGCAGTGCCCACTATTTTTTGTTTGTTGATATTGAGATTGTAATCACCATCGCAATAAGAACCGGGAGTCGCGTGTACATCCACATCGATACCCAGTTCTTTAAAAAACAGGGTTAAGATATTGCACAGATGTAGATACGCTTTTTGGATGTTGTAGGCTTCATCACGAGGCCAATGGTAAATGTGCGATAAGTTAATGATCCCCGGCAGTTGGGGAACGGGAGCGCCGCCTGTTTTACGTGAGGTGAGTTGCCAACCTTGTGCCGCGAGTTGTTTTCTAGACTCTACGGTCACAGGCCACTTTTTACCTGCGGGCAAAACAAGTGTCGGCGCTTTTGCTTGCCACAACATTAAGGCTTGCCCAATCTCACCCGCCTGAATTTGCTGCAATAATTCAGCTTCTTTTTCAAACGCACGATCAACATCAATGTGCGGGTAACGTACGAGTTTATTGGTTAACTTCAATGCACTTTCCTCTACAGATTGTGGTGACCTATCATTTAACGTTCTGCAATGGTTGATGAGATATGGGACTATGTGCGATGAAACATAGCACCAAAAGTTAGTTATTGGCGCCATAGTAGCTTGTCAGTTGCCCATCTCAAAGGTGAGTGCTAACATTTGTACACACACCAATAAAGGAATATATCATGGACACTAGAATTCAATTTCGTGTTGATGAAGAAACAAAACGCCTAGCTCAACAGATGGCTGAGAGCCAAGGTCGCACACTGAGTGGTGCTTGCCGTGAGCTTACTGAGCAACTCGCTGAGCAACAAAGACAGACATTATCTCACGATGCATGGCTAACTGAACAAGTAAACCTAGCATTTGAGAAGTTTGACTCAGGAGAATCCGTTTTCGTTGAACACCAAACTGCTAAATCTCGAATGGAAGAACGCAAAGCCAGAATACGTAATCGAGGTAAGCAATGATTTTATGGGAAGAAGAATCACTCAATGATCGTGAAAGGATCTTTGAGTTTATCTATGACTTCAACCCTGATGCGGCAGAAAACGCTGACAACCTCATTGAAACAAAAGTAGAAAACTTGCTTGAGCAGCCTCTAATGGGTGTACAGAGAGACGGCATTCGTGGGCGATTACTTATAATTCCTGAGATTTCAATGATCGTCTCCTATTGGATCGAAGGCGACATTATCCGAATTATGCGCGTACTCCACCAGAAACAAAAGTTCCCAATGGATTGATTACTTCCTCTGGGCAACTAGCCCAATTAAGGGGTGAACAACGCCTCCACCCAACCTAAAGCATTGTGCCATAAACACTTAACTTGAAGTAGGAGCAAAAGTGCCAAGCGTTGTGAATCCCTCTTAAATTGCTTGTTATAACACAATTGCTACACGTCACTTTCCGTTAGTATCTGACGACAATTTCGTACTGTAAGGACGCGAATTTCATGGCTGAGGCTATATATGATTCGATAGTGACCAAACAAAATTTCACGGTAATTGGTATGAGGCAGCTCAGGAACCATTCGCCCCATGTCAGGCATACTTGAGAGTAAATCAGTTTTATCAAAAACCTCATTAACCCAGTTTTCTGCCGCCACTGGATTATCCAGTGAAATAAACTCGGCTGCATCACCTAACTTTTGTAATGCTAGTGGTGACCAGACTACTTTCATTTCTTAATGCGCCCCAATACTTGAGCACGAGCGTCTTCATTGGAAACACCTAAACCTGAAGCTAATTGTGCTTCAGCAGTACGCATTTCTTCCAGTAACTCGATCTTCTCTTGCATTGCTTCATATTCTGCAACATCAAGGACAACCGCAACACCCTTACCACGTTGTGTGATAACTAGTGGTCTGCGAGTTTCGTTAATCTGTTTAATAAATGACGTCACGCCAGCACGAAATTCAGACAAAGGCTGAATATCTTGATCAAAATGGATGCGGCTCATGTTGAACTCCCTATGGTACAATTTAATGTACAAATAATAGTTCAAATAGCAATTTTGAGCAATAGCCTGATTTTGTGTTATAGCCCTGTTAAGGTGTGAGCAACGCAATACCGATGCTACCGTATACCGCCTTAAACACTGAACGCAACGCATAATAAAAATGCCACGCGTTGCGAATCAGTCTTAAATGCTTGTTAGCTCACATCGTAAAACTGACCTACATATACTACAAATTCTTCCAAATTTAGATCCAATACACCCCAATCTCTATCCTCTACTCTCACATCACTTAACGATGCTATTTGTCGTATTGAGTTAGTTAAACTGATCCATAACATCGCGTGCTTATATGATATTTGAAATGCGACTGGAACTAGCTGTTCAAAAGTTGGTAATATCGCATGGGCTGACTGAACCAAACAAATTGCTTTCATTTCTCCTAATCGTTTATAGCTAGCATCTTTTTTAAATCGGTCAAATTGTTTTAGGTGCTCATCGATATTTTTACAATGAATCGCATGTTTACTCCAGTGAAAAACAATACTGAAGTCTCTTCGATCAAGAAAAAATGCCTCAAGCATAAATGATACGACTTGCCCTAACTCCTTAGTGAGTTCTTTTTGTTTTCGTTTCTCTGGTATCACAACAACCAACAAGTAAAAAAACAAACTGACTATATAACCTACACATAGGTTAAATATGATTGAGTTCCCCAACTCAAATTTGTAAAACACCGTCCCTAAAAAGGTATCCGATAATAAAGAAATCAACGGTTCATCCGATGATTTAAACAATAGAAGTACCGCAATAACTAAGAACGACCATATAAGGATTTTTTCAATAACCTTCACAACTTCCTCATGTGAGCTAACGCCAAGCTAACGTGCCCGAAACCGTGGCATACACTTTTGCGAAGCAAAAATGCCACGCGTTACGGGTCACTGTTTAGCGTCTTGTTATGGCGCTTTACTTGTAGTGTTGCTGACACCACTTTTCCCAGTTTGTTTCGCCCAAAAGCTTTCGAGCCTTAATGGTGCGAAATACGTTGATAAGTCCCATACAAATACCAAATAGAGATGCTGAGACAAGATACGTTACCCAATTACTTGGCTCTGAATGCCAAAAAAACACCCACATCAACGCTCCCCATAATAGCCCCATAAATAAACCATGGGTTATGAGTATTTTTGCAGGAGATTGAAAAGCTAGAGGCTTTTGGGAAGGGTCTTTATATCTAGACCAAATAAACCCTGTTGGCTTAGTTAAATCTGCAGGGACACCCTTCTCAATTAGGTGTTTTTGAATGAACTCTGCCTTTTCCATCTTCACCTCGCTATGCGCACGCTAGTTTTAACTCTAGGACTTTACAAAGTTTATCGAGAATTATGATTGAAGTGCTGCGACTGACTTCAAAGTCTGACTGCGCCATAACGAATGATATGGACTCCCTCTACCTGACACTCTGCGTGCCATACTTACTTAGTACACGCTGAAGAACTGGAGGTTACTATGTCCACCATTCAAACTATTGGCGTTGACCTTGCCAAGAATGTGTTCAGTATTCACGGCGTTGA
>NZ_JBFRKQ010000024.1:0-44704 GCF_041469505.1 Vibrio sp. 10N.286.49.E11 | reverse complement strand
TAATCCGCGATGAACCTTTTAAATTCAGTGTCTAGACCTAAAGCGTCTAAGCGACAGGTTGATTAACCTTCGTTGCGCTCTGGACGACGACCACGGTTACCACCGCCATTGCCGTTACCATGGCCACGTTCGCCACGGAAGTTACCACGGTGATCGCCACCACGGTTACGGTCGAAACGACGTTCGCCATCACGTCCGCCAGCAGAGTTACCATCGCGAGCACCATCACGGTTGCCACGGTATCCACCACGACCGCCTTCACGGTTACCACCTTCGCGGTTGCCGCCTTCACGGTTACCACGGTAGCCGCCACCATCACGACCGCCACGGTTGCCACCACGGTTGCCATCACGACCGCCGCCGCCACGACGAGGCTCACGGAAGTCATTGAAATCAACAACTACAGCGCCAGCTTCTTTTTGACGAATGCGAAGTTTGCTTAGCTTACCAGCAGTTTCAGAGTTCATTGCTTTTGGCAGTTGAACGTAAGTAGAACCTTGGTCTAGCTTGATAGCACCGATAGAACCTTTAGTTAGGCCAAGTTCGTTTGCTAGTGCGCCAACGATGTCTTTAACCTGAACGCCTTGCTCACGGCCAACTTGTAGTTGGTAAGTATCCCAATCTTGAGTATTGAAGTTGCGACCACCACCGTCACGGCCGTTGTCACGATCTTCACGACGCTCTTTGCGACGGTTCTTATCACGCTCAATAGCAGCGATCATTGGGTCTTCGCCAACGTAGAATAGTGGGCTCTTACCTTGCTGACGCTTAAGAAGCATTGCAGCTAGAGTAGCAGCATCAACTTCTAGAGACTCTTGAAGAGTAGAGATAAGACCTGCAAAGTTTTCTAGTGCTTTGCTTTCTTTCTCAGTTTCAAGTTCAGCGCCAAGCTTAGCAACACGTGCAGCAGCAACTTGGTCACGTAGAGGAAGTTGAATTTCTTCCATTTGAGACTTAGTTACGCGCTCGATTGTGCGAAGCATGCGAATTTGGTTAGTGCGAACTAGTAGGATCGCTTTACCTTTACGTCCAGCACGGCCAGTACGACCAATACGGTGGATGTAAGATTCAACATCGAATGGGATGTCGTAGTTGAATACGTGAGTGATACGTGGAACATCAAGACCACGAGCTACAACGTCAGTTGCAACTAGGATGTCGATAACACCTTGTTTGATGTGATCAACAGTACGCTCACGTAGAGACTGAGGAATATCACCGTGCAGTGCAGCAGCTTTGAAGCCACGTGCAGATAGCCAATCAGCTAGACGCTCAGTGTCTTGACGAGTACGTACGAATACGATTGACGCGTCAGTTTCTTCAGTTTCTAGAAGACGAGACATTGCTTCGTCTTTTTCTACGCCTTTAACAACCCAGAAGTTCTGCGCTACTTTATCAACTGTGTGGTTAGTACCAGCAACGTCAACTTTAGCCGGGTTACGTAGGTAACGGTCAACAATAGTCTTAACCATTGGAGGCATAGTTGCAGAGAAAAGTACACGTTGTGCAGATTCTGGAGCTTGCTCTAGGATCCAAGTAACGTCATCTACGAAGCCCATTTTCAGCATTTCATCTGCTTCATCAAGAACAAATGTGTGTGCTTCATCTAGGTGTAGACGGTCACGAGTTAGTAAGTCTTTAACACGACCTGGAGTACCAACAACAATGTGAGCACCGCGGCTTAGAGCACGCATTTGGTCAACAATTGAAGCACCACCGTAGATTTCAATAACTTTAAGACCTTTGATATCACGGCCAAGGTTTTTGATTTCCGCAGCAACTTGAATCGCTAGCTCACGAGTAGGAGCCATGATGATTGCTTGTGGTTTGTGTTGGTTCAGGTTGATTTTGTTAAGTAAAGGCAGAGAGAATGCTGCTGTTTTACCAGTACCAGTCTGTGCTTTACCTAGTGCGTCACGGCCTTCAAGAAGAAGAGGAATAGCTGCTGCTTGGATTGGAGTCGGAGAAACGAAACCCATGCTATCAAGAGCTGAAAGAATGTTATCGTTTAGGGCTAATTCATTAAATTGAATTACAGATTCGGACATTGGGATCCCACTATATATAAGTAAACAAAAGGTCCCGGGAGCTCTATCAATTCCAATACTGATCCAATCAGATACTGATTCCATTCAGAGTTACGAAGCAGTAATAAAACACTTCAAGCCATTAGGGACGTCTAAGGGAGGCGGATTATTCCCTAAATGCATAAAAAAATCCAGAAAAAATTGAAATACATCACATATTTTTCGCTTTTACATCAGTACTGGTTATCATATCGTCAAAACTTGATGAATATCTCGTCACAGCACCCATCTCCTAGCAAATTGACCTAGTTAAATAAGAGGGCAATTAATTAACGCTCACTTCGCCTTTAAGTAGTAATCAAGCCTCGCAATGATTATAGTGTGCTCAATTGTCCTCGATAGATAAAAGTCAAAATGTTTCAAGATAATCCTCTACTCGCTCAGCTCAAGCAGCAAATCCAAGAAACCCTCCCTAAAAAGGAAGGTACCATCAAAGCCACTGAAAAAGGTTTTGGTTTTCTCGAAGTTGATAGCAAAACAAGCTTCTTTATCCCGCCTCCGTACATGAAGAAATGTGTGCACGGTGACAAGGTGATTGCCATCATTCGCACAGAGAAAGAGCGCGAAGTAGCAGAGCCTGAGGAATTGGTTGAACAAGGTCTTACTCGCTTTATTGCACGAGTTAAGCTTTTCAAAGGCCGATTGAACGTTGTTCCTGATCACCCGCAGCTCAAAAAACTGCAACTTAAAGCGAAAGCAATGAAGGGTCTAAACCCTGAAACGCTTAAAGAAGGTGACTGGGTTGTTGCTCATATCGTTCAACACCCATTAAAAGGTGACAACGGATTCTTGGCTCAGATCTCTGAGAAAATCACAGACGCTGACGACAAGATTGCACCTTGGTGGGTAACGCTGGCACAAAACGATCTACCAAACAGTGAGCCTGAAGGCATCGACAACTGGCTAATCAACGATGACGCCGATCTTGAACGTGTAGACATGACGCACGTCCCTTTTGTGACTATCGATGGCGAAAGCACAAAAGATATGGATGACGCGCTTTACGCGAAGAAGAAAGAGAACGGTGATTTTGAACTGACTATCGCAATTGCTGATCCAACGGCTTACATCTCTCCAGATGATGCGATGGATAAAGTGGCACGCGAGCGCGGTTTCACTATCTACCTTCCTGGTCGCAACATCCCAATGTTGCCTCGTGATCTTGCTGACAACCTATGTTCACTGATCGAGAACGAAGTTCGTCCTGCACTTTGCTGCACAGTAACGGTATCTAAAGATGGCGTTATCGGTGATGACATTAACTTCTTCGCTGCAAACATCAAATCTCATGCTCGTCTTGCTTACGACAACGTATCAGACTGGCTAGAAACAGGTGCATCAGAGAAATGGCAACCATCAGAAGAGATTGCTGCAATTGTTTCTGATCTTCACCAATTTGCTCAAGCACGTTCAGCATGGCGCTCAGCAAACGCTGTTGTGTTCCCAGATCGCCCTGACTACCGCTTTGAACTGAGCGAAGATAACGATGTTGTCGCTATCCACGCTGACATGCGTCGTAGCGCAAACAAGCTGGTTGAAGAATCAATGATCAGCGCGAACATCTGTGCGGGCCGAGTACTAAAAGAGAGCTTCAACCAAGGTGTGTTTAACTGCCATTCTGGTTTCAAGGCTGAGAAAATCTCCGACGTTCTTGAACTGGTAAACCCGCAAGCGGAAACGCCGTTCACTGAAGAGCAAATCATTTCTCTAGAAGGTTTTGCTACTCTACGTCGTTGGTTAGGTTCTTTAGATAACAGCTACTACGACAACCGTATTCGTAAATTCCAAGCGTATAGCGAGATCAGCAATGAGCCTGCACCGCACTACGCGATGGGATTAGATATTTACGCAACTTGGACTTCTCCAATTCGTAAATATGGCGACATGATTAACCACCGTATGCTTAAAGCACACATCTTAGGTAAAGCGCCAATTCAAACACCAGATGAAACTATCGGTGATGAACTTGCCCTGCACCGCCGTCACCACGGCATGGCTGAGCGTAATGTTGGCGATTGGTTGTATGCTCGCACTCTAGCCAATGCTCCAGCAGAAGAAACTCGTTTCCAAGCTGAGATTTTCGATATTAACCGTGCAGGTATGCGTGTACGTTTACTTGAAAATGGTGCTGCTGCATTTATCCCTGGATCTCTCATTCTTAATAATAAAGAAAGAATAGAGTGCAACGGTGATATGGGTACTGTATCTATCGATAAAGAAATGGTATACAAACTGGGAGACGTTTTAGAAGTAGTTCTCTCTGAAGTTAATCAGGAAAACCGTAACTTAGTAGCAAAACCTACTCAAGTATTTGCGGACTTGCCTAGCGAGCCTGAAACGACAAACGAAACCGAAGCTTAAAGGCTTTAACAGCTACAGCTTTCAAGGTTACGGCTTTCAAGGTCAAAGCTATCAAGGTCAAAAGCTTCAAAGGTTCACTTCTAAAGGCGCTAATTATTAGCGCCTTTTTTGTAAATGTCTCATGCTTAAACAATACTTAAAAAAAACAATCAATAAGCAATCAATTTACAACGTCAAAGAAGCTCACTATGTCATCAATCACAGTTACTCAGTTCAGAAACTTCATTCCCAGGAGACGAGAACGTTATCCTGCCTCTAAAAACGGTATCTTTATAGTGTCGAAAGGCAGCATTTCTTTTGTGTTGCCCAATGGTACTCAAGCCTCGTTGCAAGCGGGAGATTTCACCCTTTACAATTCTGGTCAGATTAAAGACATCACGGTTAACACTGAAAATGGCGAATTCAGCGCAACCTGCTTAGATTTTGATTTGGCTATCTTTCAAAAGTTCATTAATCAGTTCAGCGATTTAGAGTCCGCTCGAATCCCAGACAAGTACATTAAGTTCAATCAAACGGATACTGAGCTCTGTCAGTTGAAAGATCTCATCATGTCACTGGCCAACTCTTCTTCTCAGAATGACTACGCACTCACTCAATTAGGCTTAAGTTTGCTGTCTTTGATGGTGGAACAGTACCCAGCTCTATTGGCTATTATTGCTCGAGCTTCAAGGTTAACCGTGACCCAAAGAGTCATTCATTACATCGAGCAAAACATTGAAAACAATATCTCTTTGGATACGCTCGCCAGTTACATGGGAATGTCACCGGCTACGCTTAAACGTCGCTTATCGGCTGAAGATCTGTCGTTCTCAAACTTATTAAAGATAAAACGTATTGCTCATGCAGCCACTCAGCTAAGAACATCGGATAAGTCGATCACTCAAATCGCGTATGAGTCAGGCTTTAAAAGTGCCGCTCACTTCAGCACGGCCTTTAAAACGTATCACGGAAAAACACCAAAAGACTTCCGATCGCTAGTGGCACAAGCACAACTGCAGAGCGTAAAGCCGCAAGTTTAAAGAAACAAAGCGATAGATTGATGTGGACGTCTTAGTTGGGAACTGGTGTAAACCAAGTGGCTTCAATATTAAGCCACTTGGGTGTGGGATGAGATGATTTGGCTTTGGGATTCAGTGGTTGAGTTTTGATACTCATTGATTCAGCTTTGCGAGCAGGCCACCAGCAAACGTGAAAACAGAGTGACTATGACCAGAAGTACGATTTAGGGTCTTTTTCTATTTCCGCCAAAATAGCATCAAGATCCTTCGATTTAGGAAGGTACGGATACGGCCCCCAATTCACAGAGTCGGTTTCGACATCCCCTTCAAGCGGCACCATCACTAACCAACAAGACAGCGACTCATCAAAAGTCACGCAGACGATCTCGTTTGTATAATCACTGTGAGATGAGTCGAGTAGATAATGCGCCTGAGAAAACAGCACACCACCCTCACACTCTTCATATAGGGATTTGCCTAGCTCGACAGGTAAACTTCGATTTCGAGATGTACAGAGCCTCTCGGCCCCAATTAAAAGACGATTCAGCTCGATATGAATGACGGACATAACACCCCTTGTAACTTCATAGAAACTTCATAGAAACTTCTAAGTAGTGAATTCCTCTACTTAGCTTAGGACTCAACAAACATTTTAGCGAACAAGCGTAATCAAAATACCGGCCCTGCTCCCAGAAACGAATCTTGCTTTCGGAAACCCAGAAAGCTACGACTCATCAAGCGAACAGCTATACATCGAGAGTATGGAATTTCACAAAAGTGTCATATAACCGACCTATCATATGCGACAAATGTTATTAACTAGGAGTTGTTTATGTTACGAGTCGCGCTTGCCTCTCTTTTATCCTTAGCCCTGTCTTCTCATGCTGCTTTAGCACAAGAAACCACTATTTCGGGCTCCACTTCAGTATCACGAGTGATGGATGTATTAGCTGAGGAGTACAACAAGACTCACCCTGATAACTATATTGCGGTTCAGGGCATTGGTTCTACAGCAGGTATTACCATGGTTAATAAAGGTGTCTCTGACATCGGTATGAGCTCGCGTTATTTAACCGACCGCGAACAAGACGAGAAGTTGAAGGTATTTCCAATTGCCTTTGACGGCCTAGCTGTAGTAACTAACCGCTCAAACGCTGTAAGCAACGTTACACGTGAGCAGCTGTTCGATATCTACAAAGGCAAAATCACGAACTGGAAAGCTGTGGGTGGCGCAGATCAGCCTATCGCAGTTGTCACTCGCGAAGCGTCTTCTGGCTCACGCTATAGCTTCGAAAGCTTGCTTGGTTTAACGAAGATCATTAATGACCGTCTAGTGTCTGACATCAACCCAAATAACTTGGTTGTAAACAGCAACAGCATGGTTAAAACGATTGTTAACCATAACCCACACGCGATTGGTTTTATCTCTGTTGGTTCAATCGACCGTTCGATTAAAGCAATTACATTTGAAGGCGTAGAGCCAACATCTAAGAACATTGCTAACCACAGCTATGAATTGGCTCGCCCATTCTTGTTGCTGCACAAGACAGACTCAGTTTCTGACGAGAGCAAAGACTTCATCAAGTTCGTGAAGTCAAAGCAAGGGCAAGAACTTATCGAAGAGTACGGCTACACTCGCATTAAATAAGTGGGATAGTTTTATCTAATGTAAACAAAAAGAGAGAGCACTATGCTCTCTCTTTTTTTGAATCTTTATAAATCGCTTCTTTACAAACCACTTAGAAGTGAAGTTGAATCACTGAAACGATCACAGCGCCAGGACGACGAATACCTTCGATTTCTACGCGGATTTCGCGTTCAATCTCTAGGCCTTTCTTAATTGGCGTTACTTTTGTTAGCGTACTTTTAGCACGAACGTTACTGCCCGATTTAACAGGGTATGGGAAACGTACTTGGTTAAGACCAATGTTTACGACCATCTTCGCTGTTGGGAATTGAGACTTGTCAGGGTCAACACTGTCAGTCAATCGAGGAAGCAGAGATAAAGTTAAAAAACCATGTGCGATGGTTGTTTTGAACGGAGAGTCTGTTTCCGCTTTTTCAGGTTCAGTGTGAATCCACTGCATATCTTCAGTAACAAGGCCGAACTGGTTAATACGGTCTTGACTTACATTGATCCAGTCGCCAGTATGGATGACTTCACCGATCTGCTGATTAAGCTCATCAAACACAAGTTGTGCTTCAGGCTTAAGTACGATCGGCTGTTCCACCGGCATCTCTGGTGCATCTTCATTGACAGCAGGTTTGTGGTGATCACGAACCCACGCAAAGAAATGGCTATTTTGCGTACGATTAAGAAAGTCGCCCCAGTAATCTCTAAGAGCTGGAGACATCCATTGCATAAACTCTGAGTGTTGCGAAGACATGCTATCGCCTCGGTGTTTAAATAAATCAATGACTTTCATAAGAACCTCAATGCACAAAAAATTTCAATATAACTTCGTAATTTTGAAACACTTCACACTATTGTGCAAATGTTTTCGAGCATACAACCGTTAGCTGAACCTTGTTAAAATCATATTAAACATATACTTACCAATAAAACATCATTTTATTACAAAACCCAAATTAGAGTGTTAGCTCTATCACATGACAAACATTTGTTTATATAAAAGGCGTTTTTATTCATAAGTGGAATAAAAAAAGGCTTAGCGCAATGCTAAACCTTAGTTTTTACAAGGAATTAGTTTTCCGAGGGTTGGTCTTGTAAGAGACGAATCTTACAAGACACTCAATCCTCTATTCGTCATCAAGCGGAACCAGCTTGGTATTACCACCGTGTGCTTTCTCACGCTTACGTTGCACGAATGCGTAGAAGCCAGGGATTAGGAACGTACCCGCCAGTAATACACATAACAGGCCGCCGATCAGTGAAATACCCAGAGAGTTCTGACTCACGTGACCTGCGCCCGCAGCGAAGATAAGCGGGAAGATACCTAAGATGAACGACCAAGACGTCATGTTCACAGCACGGAAACGCAGTGTACCGCCCTTCACCGCTGCATCTTCAATCGGTGCGTCTTTCTCTTCACGCTCTACCTTTGCGAATTCCACAATCAAGATTGCGTTCTTCGCGGCCAAGGCTATCAAGAGAACCAAACCTATTTGTGCATAAAGGTTCAGCGGAGTGCCCGTTAGATTCAATGCCAAGAAGGAGCCTAAGGTTGCGACAGGTACCACGAGGATAATCGCAATCGGAATTGTCCAACTCTCGTATTGAGCCACCATAAACAGGTAGATGAAGATCAGAGCCAGTGCGAAAGCAAAGATCGCTTGGTTACCTGCTAGTACTTCTTGGTAAGCCATGCCTGTCCATTCGTACTGATACCCCTGAGGCAATACTTCTGCAGCTACGCGTTCCATTGCCGCAATCGCATCACCACTTGAGTAACCTTCTGCAGGTTGACCTTGAATCACGGCACTGCGGTACATGTTGTAACGCCATGCTACATCTGGTTCGAAGATCTGATCGTAAGTCACCAATGTGCTTAACGGGATCATCTCGCCATTAGACGAACGAACGTGGAATCGTTGTAGGTCGTCCATGCTGCTACGGTGTTCACTGTCAGCTTGCATGGTTACGCGGAAGTTCTTACCAAACATGGTGAAGTCGTTCACGTACAACGAACCAAGGTTACCTTGTAGTGTTTGGAAAATTTCCGACAACGGAATACCTAATTGCTGCGCTTTCTCACGGTCAATATCGACATAGTAGTGAGGTACGTTCGCACGGAAAGTACTGAATGTGTGTGAAATCTCAGGCTGTTTAGTGGCCTCAGCAATCACGTCATTCATAACCATCGCTAGATCAGTACGGCTACGACCTAATGTATCTTCTAGAACAAACTCAAATCCAGACGCGGCCCCCATGCCCGGTACTGCTGGAGGCCCCATCGCAAACACGACAGCTTGAGGAAGTTCAGTCGCAGCACGACCATTAATACGCTGTGAGATAGCCTGAGCAGAGTGTTGACCATCCAGTGCATTACGCATGTCCCAATCGTGAAGCTTGATGAACATTGACGCACCATTCGACGCAGAAGCGCCCGTCATAAATGCGTAGCCGTTAACCAGTGTTACGCCATCAACACCCGGCTCTTGTTCAACCATTTCAAGCAGCTGCTTAGTCACTTCTTCGGTTCGAGACAAGGATGCCGCGTCAGGAAGCTGAACGTTAACCAGCAAAATGCCTTTATCTTCTTGAGGTACAAACGCCGTAGACGTGGTTTTCGCGAAGTAAGTTACCGCTGCTAGCGCCACAACGAAGAAGGTAAACAGCAGAACACCCTTTTTCACAAGGAAGCCTGCAATTTGACCGTATTTGTTGGTTACTGATTCAAGACCACGGTTAAACGCTTGGTACCAACGAGCCGTGTTACCACCACCCTGCTTAAGAACCAGTGAACACAATGCAGGTGATAGCGTTAATGCGTTAATTGAAGAGATAACAACCGCGATACAGATAGTCAGAGCGAACTGACGGTACATGATGCCAGTAATACCAGGAAGCATTGCAACAGGGATGAATACCGCAAGTAGAACCAAGGTCGACGTAATGATCGGCCCCGTTACTTCTTTCATCGCAATAAGCGTGGCTTTACGCGGTGAAATGGTTGGGTCTTTAGCCATTGTGGTATCAACGTTCTCGATAACCAAGATCGCATCATCTACTACGATACCAATCGCTAGTATCAAACCAAACAGGGTTACCGTGTTGATGGTGAAACCCGTCATCTGCATGATGGCAAACGTACCAATCAAAGATACCGGAATCGCAACTACAGGAATCAAAGTCGCACGCGCACTACCTAAGAACAGATACGTTACCGCGATAACCAGTAAGATCGCTTCAATTAGCGTTTTTACTACGCCTTTGATCGACTCTGCAACGAAGAGTGTCGTGTCATAACTCGCCTCATAAGCAACGCCTTCAGGGAAATTTTTGCCTAAATTATCCAGCATCGCCATCACCGCTTTACCACTTTCCAGCGCGTTAGCGTCTGATTGAAGTGACAACGTTACGATTGAAGCGTCTTGACCACGGTATTTACCATTGCCATCGTAGAACTTTTTACCAAGCTCAACGCGTGAAACGTCTTTTAAATAAACCGTTGAACCATCTTGGTTTGCACGAAGTACAACATTTTCAAACTCATCAGCCGTTTCTAGTCGGCCTTTGGTTACCAAGTTGAACTGCACTTCTTGTGCGTTGTTGTAAGGTGCAGCACCAATACGACCAGCCGCTACCTGAACGTTCTGTTCAGCCAAGGCGCGATTCACATCAGAGGTGGTTATATTGAGGTTAGCCATTTTCTCAGGGTCTAACCAAACACGCATCGCGTATTCGCCACCACCCAATACGTTAACTTCACTGATACCCTTTACACGGGCCAATTGGTCTTTAATGTTCAAGTTCACGTAGTTGATCAAGAATTGATCGTCATACTCTCCGTTCGGCGAGTAGAAGTTCAATACCATCAGCAAGTCAGGAGAACGCTTCTTGACCGTTACACCCACCATTCTTACTTCTTGTGGAAGTTTCGATTCGATCTGAGCAACACGGTTCTGCACGTTGACCTGAGCCATATCAGCATCAGTACCGACATCAAAGGTCACGTTAAGGTTGTATGAACCATCGTTAGCACTTTTAGAGGACATGTAGATCATATCTTCTACGCCGTTAACCGACGTTTCTATGGGGTCGGCTATCGCCTGCTCCACCACTTCAGCACTTGCGCCCGTATAGAATGCAGACACACTGACCGACGGTGGGCTAATTTTTGGATATTCAGCCACCGGCAAGATAGCGAGAGAAATCGCACCCGCCAGCGTTAATATGATGGATATAACAAGGGCAAACTTAGGCCTTTGGATAAAGAAACGACTCAACATAAATAGCCCCCTTACTCAGCTTGTTCAGCAGAAGGTTGAATGCGAACGGACATACCATTACGGACACGCTGTAAGCCTTGAGTGATGACTGAGTCGTTCTTCTCTAATCCAGAATGAACAATTACACCACCTTCAACCTGACGACCCATCTCGATGTTTCTGCGCTCAGCAACTGGTGCCGCTTCACCTTCAACCAGTACCATCACAAAGTCGCCTTCTAGGTCGGTTTGTACTGCTCGGCGTGGGATAGTCACAACATCAATAGATTGCTTTTCACGTAGATCCACACGAACGTGTTGACCAGGAAGTAATCGTTGATTCGGATTATCAGCGATTGCGCGCATCGCGATCGTACCGGTATTGAGATTGATACGGTTACCCAAAAAATCGAGCTGACCTAGGTGTTCAAACGCTTCACCGTTCTCAAGCATGATCTGAACTTCAACACCTGCAGAGTCGCTGCTGCCATCGCCTTCGATGCGGTCCATACCCAGCTCAATACGCTCTCGCTCACTGATGCTGAACGATGCGTGGATTGGGTCTAGGCTAACCAAAGTCGTCAGTACACCTGAAGACGGCGAAACCAGATCACCCGTGCTCACTTTGGTATCGCTTATACGGCCAGAGAAAGGCGCGATGATTTTGGTATGAGAAAGCTGAACATTCGCAGCATTAAGCTGTGCTTGGCTTGCTTCAAGCTGTGCTTGAGAACCTAACAAGTTTGCGGTTAATGCATCGAATTCAGATTGAGAGATACTGCCTTTCGGAAGTAGGTTTTTACCACGATTAAAATCAAGCTCAGCTTTTTTAAGGTTCGCGTTCGCTTGAGCAACAGACGCTTTTGCGCTTGCTACTTCGGCTTCAAACGAAGAAGGTTCAATCGAATAAAGCAATTGACCCTTTTCAACCATTTGGCCTTCATTAAAATGACGGCTTTGTAGGTAGCCAGAAACCTGCGCTGTAATAGCCGTGTCTTCAACGGCTTCTATACGACCGATATACGACTTACTTTGCTGGTGAGAAACAACGCTAACATCCTGTACAGCTACGAGAGGTAAAGGTGCTTGCTTGGCATTCTGAGCATCTTGCCCACACCCAGCAAGAATAAGAGAGCTTGCAAGAGCAGTAAGGATCAACTTTTTACGCATGGTTATACCGTCACTTATTAGTATTTGAACAGCATAAAATTTACGTAACACCTCTGTTACCATTGTCCGAGGAATATCAATTATAACTGGCCAAAGTGTATCAATATGTTAATTGAAACCAAGTGCTTATAAAGTGATTACAAACACGCTACAATTCCTAAGTAAATCAATCTCTCAGCTTTTGTTCTCTATGGATATTGTCTAACATAATGTATTGTCAGACAGATAAGCATTCACATTTAATTGTTAAGGAATTCTCATGATTTCAAAATGGGCTAAACGTTTCTATCAAATGGCGGAATTGGTCGGTTCTTGGAGTAAAGATCCTTCAACTCAAGTCGGCGCCGTAATCACTAAGCACAACCGCATTGTTTCTGTTGGTTTTAATGGCTACCCACATGGCGTGTCTGATAGTGCGGATACTGATGACAGAGAGATGAAGTACCTCAAGACACTTCACGCTGAAGAAAATGCGATCTTATTCGCCAAGCGTGATTTGGACAGCTGTGAAATCTGGGTGACTCACTTCCCTTGCCCAAACTGCGCAGCGAAAATCATCCAAACCGGTATTTCTGCGGTTCACTGCCCAGAGCAAAGTGAAGACTTTCTTTCTCGCTGGGGAGACAAAATCAAAGTGAGCCAAGATATGTTTGAACAAGCAGGCGTAAAAGTCGATTGGTTGCCACTGGCTGACCTAGATTAAACGAACAGATAGTTAGAACAAAAAAGCCGAGAGTCGATATTATCGCTCTCGGCTTTCTTTTGTTTGGACTTATAGTTTGGTCGCTATATTTTAGAAGCTATAGTTTAGAGGCTATAGCTTGGTCACTGTAAACGGATGAGCAAACTAAGCGTTCGTTGGGAATGCTTCCGCGTACGCTTCCATAAAGTCTTTACGAATATCTTGCTCTAGATGAATCGCTTTTTCGGTCGGACAGAAGATCATAAAGTGCACTTCTTGCTCACCTGTCGAACTGCTTGTGATATGGATGTGAGGCTCAGAACCCGGAAGGTCAACGCCAGCGTGCTTTTCGATCACACCGTTGTAACGGCGGGCAACATCGATAAACTCTTCACAATGCTCTTCAATTTTCACAATAAGACCCGACAGCATAGGGTATAGGTTTACAAAGTCTTTCACCGTCACAAAAAAGTTATGATAAACATAACGCTTCATGAAGTTGAGGTTCTTTACCGGATAAGTGAAGAACATGCTATTAGGCAGCGTGGCTGTCTTGCCAGTGAAGTGATATTGCCCATGATACAAATCGATTTCTTGAATCACGGTCGCCATCAAATTGTGTTCAATCACCTCACCGCTGATTTTACCCACTTCGATCCAGTCGCCGATTCTAAATGAGCGAGAACTCGCACGCTGAATAGAACCGGTGAAACACAAAATGATCTCTTTAGATGCGACGACTATAGCAACAGCAATGGCCGTTACCGACAGCGCAAACTCGCTGATTTCGGATTTCCACAGCACAAATAACGTCACAACAATAATCGCGAATGTGCCGTTTTTGGTTCGTGACATCCAGTTACGTTGGTCTTCGCTAAGGAAAGCAACATCACCTCTTATTTGAGATAAGGTGATTCGGCGAATGATTAATATAATAGTGATAATCAACGCACTAAAAATAAACTTATGAGCGAGTAGAAAATCAATTACTTGCCACAACTTTTCCATTACTTATTCCTTAGCATTACAACAGTTAGCTTTACAACGGTTAGCTTTACAAGAAAGCCGCTAATATCCTTTCTATGAAAAAGCGCTCAACTCCTGAGCGCTCGTATACATTCTGGTATTAGCCTAGCTAAGGCTATCATTTTATCTTGGCAGAAGTAATAAATTGACCAAAAGTTTCACACCAAATCACAACCGTATTAAATCGATTAAGATCAGTACCTTCGGGAAGCTCAACCATAAAGCGGTCGAATGTTTTCACATCTCCGACTCTCAATAACTCGTTCTTGCTGTCATTGAAAGCTTGCTCGGTTTCAATAAACTTAGGCGAGAGGTAAACTTTGTAATCAGGCCCCGGTGCCAGTTCACCTTCAAAAGCTATCGCATTTTCAGAAACCGAGACGATACCTTCTCCCCAATGCAAGAAGTCACTGTCTTGGCGATCTTTACTGAACTCACCCATGTAAATAGCCTGTTGGCTGATCGCTTCAACCGAACTTGAAGACGGAGAATCAGGCTCAATCAAGATAGGTAGTGCATAAACACCAAGCCCAAAACCAACAGCACCCACGGCTAAGTGGGTGCAAAGTAAAACTAACTTTTTCATCGCGTACTCCCTTATGCTTAAAGAGAGTATTATTGAATACTCTCAAAAATACAAAGAGATATAACGCTCTGATGTTCTATTTTTGGTAATGCGTTGCTGTACGGTGTGACAGTTCAACAATCACTTTTACCGCTTGCTCCATGCCTTGAATGGTAATGAACTCATGAATACCGTGGAAGTTGTAACCGCCAGTAAAGATATTCGGACATGGTAGCCCCATGAAAGATAAGCGAGCACCGTCTGTACCACCTCGGATTGGTTTAACCATTGGCTCGACATTGCACTCAATCATCGCCTGCTTGGCCAATTCAATAATATGTTGATGCGGTTCAACCATCTCTTTCATGTTGAAGTAGCTATCGGTTAGCACCAGCTCAACACGGCCTTTCTCAAGGCGCTCATTCAGCTCATCGACTTTCTGCTGCATGAATGCTTTACGCGCTTCTACACCCTCACGTTCAAAATCACGGATGATGTATCCCAGTTCAGAGCGAGCCACACCCATTTCCGCCGACTTCAGGTGGTAAAAACCTTCATAACCTTCTGTGCACTCTGGTGTTTCTTGTGCTGGCATCATCAATTGGAATTGCGCTGCTATGTTCATCGAGTTCACCATTTTACCTTTTGCGGTGCCCGGGTGAACGTTCACGCCATGACAGATAACATCGGCGCTCGTGGCATTGAAGTTCTCAAATTCCAACTCCCCTACTGGGCCACCATCGATGGTGTACGCCCACTCGGCGCCAAATTTTTCAACGTCAAACAGGTTCGCACCGCGGCCAATCTCTTCATCCGGCGTGAAACCAATGCAGATGTCGCCGTGTTTGATGTCTGGATTCGCTTTCAGGTAAGCAATTGCACTGATGATTTCAGCGATGCCCGCTTTGTTGTCGGCACCAAGCAGAGTTGTGCCGTCAGTCGTAATCAGGTCGTGACCATGTAAAGAATCAAGATCTGGATACTGGCTTGGGTTCAAACTCTCGCCACTTTCCCCTAATTCAATCGTTCCACCTCGGTAATCTTTAATCACTTGTGGTTTCACGTTGGCGCCTGATGCGTCAGGAGCGGTATCCATGTGCGCCACAAAGCCAATCGCAGGCACATCGTAATCGACATTCGACGGCAGTTTCGCCATCAAGTATCCATTGTCATCTAAAGACACATCAACTAAGTCTAATGCCACCAATTCTAACTTTAAGACTTCAGCAAAGGTAATTTGACCCGGTGAACTTGGGCATTGCTGATTAGAAGGATCGGATTTGGTATCAAAAGTAACGTAATTCAGAAAACGTTCTACAAGCTTTTCCATAATTCATCTCACCATGGATTAAGTAATTGATTTACTGACTTAATTATTATGTCGATAAGTGATACATCGTTAAATAAATACGAGCACAGAGTCAGTAGCGAGGGTTTTCATCTTACGCCCCTGACCATGTATGTAATTGCTCTAAATCATTATTGTGCGAAATTAGATGCGCTTCCTATACTTGAAAACAGAGGGTTTCGTCAGTTCAACATTGCATACGGATGATAAGAGATCGCTTTGTACGCATTCTACGCCCTCCGCTCTCAGCCTAACAAAAGTACAAAGTGGATGATGATCACAATTTATCCTTGATGCAGAATCTGTCATACGTTACACGGAGACACAGTTATGACGATTAATAAATATTTCATTTTCTCTCCTCAAGCCTCTGAGGAAACGCTTCGACCAGTATTAACTGAGAAAGAAGTTCAAAGGCAGGAAGCTCTAAGACAGGCGCAGATCCAGGGTGGATTAGACACAAACGCGACCTCGTAACTCAATGAATACCTAGCACTATTAAGACCCCTATAAAAAAGCTCTACGCTCTATCCGGTAGAGCTTTTTTTATTTTTGATCTGTTCTCCTCTCCCCCACTCCCAAACAAGCTGAACATTAAACCTTCGCTCATTGCTTGTTGTTCTTCACTTCTCGATCACCGTTTGGCTCATAGTCTCTCGCGAATGTATTTTCACGCATTGCACACTCTAGCTTGCAGCGCTGAGAAATGACTCACTAAACTCCCCGATGCCATACCTTGTCGTGTCATTTTGTGCTAATAATTCATATTCGTTTTCATTCCTCACTCGCCCTCTTTTCAAAACTATAATGCGAGTACCAGAGAACCTAACCACAGGAACCCCGAATTCAATGGAATATTCAAAGCTAGGAAGTAGTCAAATTCCCGTTTCCCGTATCTGTCTTGGCAGCATGACTTGGGGGCTACAAAATACGCAGCAGCAAGCCGACCAACAGATCGAATACGCATTAAGCCAAGGTATTAACTTTATCGATACTGCAGAGATGTACGCGGTTCCACCTTCTCCAGATACCTACGGAAAAACAGAAGCGATCATTGGTAACTGGTTATCGCGTAACCCACAGCGTCGACAAGAGTTGATCATTGCGAGCAAAATTGCCGGGCCAGGGCTTCCTTGGGTTCGAGATGGCGGCCCGATAACGGGTGAAGCGGTGATCGCAGCCGTTGACGCATCATTAAAACGCCTACAAACAGACTATATCGACCTTTACCAACTTCATTGGCCAAATCGTACAACGCCTCACTTTGGTAAGCATTTCCCGAATCACATTCGATTCAGTGATATTGACCGAAAGCAGCATGAAGCTGAGATGTTGGAAATCCTACAAGCACTGGCAAGCTGCATTAAGGCGGGGAAAATTCGCCATGTCGGGCTTTCAGATGATTCTACTTGGGGCATTAACACATACCTCAAGCTGAGCGAAAAACACGATTTGCCACGTATGGTTTCGATTCAGAATGAATTTAGCCTACTGCACGCAAAAGACTGGCCATATCTGATTGAGAACTGTGTGCATGAAGATGTCGCTTACCTGCCATGGTCACCTTTAGCTGCAGGCATGTTGAGTGGAAAGTACATTGATGGCGCAAGACCGGAAGGCAGCCGTTGGACTTACATGCAACGTAAAGGCATTTTCCGTGACACTGAATCTGCCAACGAAGCGGTTAAAGGCTATGTTGAAGTAGCAAACGCTCATGGATTTACTCCGAGCCAACTGGCATTGGCATGGTGTAATCAAGTTGATGGGGTGACGTCCACCATCATCGGTGCAACGACCATGGAGCAATTAAAAGAGAACGTAGCCGCTTTTAGTAAACCGCTATCAGAAGAGATCCTGACTGATATCAACACAGTATTTAAACGCTATCCTGCTCCGTATTAGGCTGCCAGTTCAGCTTAACTTAGGTGAGTAAATCCCATAAGAGCGCGCTATTTAGTGCGCTTTTCTTTTTTAAGTGAGTTGCTTTTGCATTTTATGTAGATCGCATTGAGTCATCACGCTTTTGGTTCGCTAACCTTTGCTCTATAATGCGCGGGCTTATATCTAGGATAAAAACATGATTTCAAAAAACCAATTAAAACTCCTTCGTGCTTTGGGCCAAAAGAAACAACGTAAAGCCCACGGCCTGTTTCTAGTTCAAGGTGAAAAGAACGTTCTTGAGCTGTTCAATAGTGACTTAGTCGTGAAGAACGTCTTTGCTACCGCTGATTTCTTATCTGAAAATCATGCTTCACTGATTGAGTTTGATTGTGTTGAAGCCTCGCTGGATGATCTAACCAAAGCAAGTACTTTGGTGAGTAACAATGCCGCGATTGCAGTTGTTGAGATCCCAACGTTTGAACTACCAGAAGCGACAGGACTGATGATTGCACTTGATGGCGTTTCAGACCCTGGCAACCTAGGTACGATTATTCGCGTAGCAGACTGGTATGGCATCAAGCATATCGTTGCGAGCAGCGATTGCGCAGACCCATACAACCCTAAAACTATCAGCGCGACTATGGGCAGCTTTGGCCGAGTACACGTAAGTCAAACTGACTTACCAGCTTACTTAGAGCAAGCGAATCTACCGGTTTACGGTGCATTTTTGGAAGGCGAAAGTGTTCATAAGACTGACTTCACTGCAAATGGCATTTTGCTGATGGGCAGCGAGTCTCACGGCATTCGTGAACACGCCGCTAAATACGTGACAGATAAGATTACGATTCCAGCATTCGGTGGCGCAGAGTCTTTGAACGTTGCAATGGCGACTGGCATCATTCTCGACAACATGCGTCGTCAGCACAGCTAGGTCTCATAAGCTAACGATCCAGTCGACAATGTTCAAATATTAAAAAAGGCGTATTGATTAAATCAGTACGCCTTTTTATTTGAGTTCTTTTCAACAATTACTTTTCTAGCATTGCCAACTTATCAGACACACCATTCCACTTTTCCGCATCATCCATCGCTGGTTTTACTTCCGTTTGCACAGGCCAAATCTCAGCAAGTTCTGCGTTCACTTCAATGAAAATCTTTTGATCTTCAGGCAGTTCATCTTCTTGGAAGATTGCTTGAGCATCACATTCAGGTACACATAAACCACAATCGATACATTCGATCGGGTTAATTACCATGAAGTTTGGGCCTTCATGGAACGCATCTGCGGGACACACTGCCACACAGTCTGTGTATTTACATTGAATACAATTATCGCCTACGACAAATGCCATGATGCTCTGCTCTATAAGTTAGTCAAAATTGAAGAATGGGGATAATACTCATCCCAAAGCAAAATTCAACATCATACGGCTCTAATATCGTGTCTATTTGCTCCATGTTTCCAAATTAGTATGACAGATAAATCAATTTCTCGTAAAATGCGCGCCATTGTGAGCTTATCGCTTCTTTGAACATCAGCGTTTCCATCAAACTCTGTATTAAGAAACGATCTAGCTAAGACACCTATAAAAACGAGACATCGAAATGATACGTTTAACCGAAATTAAACTCCCACTAGACCATGAAGAGTCTGCTATTCAAGACGCTATTGAAGCGAAACTTGGTATTAACTCTGATCAGGTACTCTCTTTTAATATCTTTAAACGTGGCTACGATGCTCGTAAGAAATCAAAGATCTTACTTATCTACACGCTTGACGTTCTCGTTGAAAACGAAGCTGAGTTGTTAGAACAATTCATTAGCGACCCGCACGTAAAAGTGACTCCTGATATGGAGTACAAGTTTGTTGCTAAAGCGGTTGAGAACCAAACTGAGCGCCCTGTGGTTATCGGTTTTGGCCCATGTGGTCTATTCGCTGGCCTAGTGCTTGCTCAAATGGGTTTCAACCCAATCATCGTTGAGCGTGGTAAAGAAGTTCGTGAGCGTACGAAAGATACCTTTGGTTTCTGGCGTAAGCGTACGCTGAACACAGAATCAAACGTACAGTTTGGTGAAGGCGGCGCAGGTACTTTCTCTGACGGTAAGCTGTACAGCCAAGTTAAAGATCCAAAGCACTACGGCCGTAAAGTAATTGAAGAGTTCGTTGCTGCGGGTGCACCAGAAGAAATTCTATACGTAAGTAAGCCGCACATCGGTACCTTTAAACTGGTTACCATGATCGAAAAGATGCGCGCTTCTATCATTGAACTTGGTGGCGAAATCCGTTTCAGCACTCGTGTTGACGACGTTCATATGGAAGATGGTCAAATCACTGGCCTAACGCTTTCTAACGGTGAAGAGATCAAATCTCGTCACGTGGTATTGGCTGTTGGCCACAGTGCTCGTGACACGTTTGAAATGCTGTACGATCGTGGCGTTTACATGGAAGCGAAGCCTTTCTCTGTTGGTTTCCGTATCGAACACAAGCAATCGATGATCGATGAAGCTCGTTTCGGTAAGAACGCAGGCAACCCAATCCTAGGTGCTGCGGACTACAAGCTGGTTCACCACTGTAAGAATGGCCGCACTGTATACAGCTTCTGTATGTGCCCAGGTGGTACTGTGGTTGCTGCAACGTCTGAAGAAGGCCGCGTAGTAACGAACGGCATGAGCCAATACTCTCGTGCAGAACGTAACGCAAACAGCGCGATCGTTGTAGGTATCGACCCAGAGCGTGATTACCCAGGTGACGCACTGGCTGGTATCCGTTTACAACGTGAACTAGAAAGCGGCGCTTATGTTCTTGGTGGTGAAAACTACGATGCACCAGCTCAAAAAATCGGTGACTTCTTGAAAGGTCGCGATCCAAGTGCAATCGGTGAAGTACAACCGTCATTCACGCCGGGTATCCACCTGACTGATATTTCAAAAGCGCTGCCTGATTTTGCTATCGAAGCGATTCGTGAAGCAATCCCAGCGTTCGAGAAGAAGATCAAAGGTTTCTCTACGCCAGACGGCCTACTTACCGGTGTTGAGACACGTACGTCTTCTCCTGTATGCATCAAACGTGGTAAAGACTTCCAAAGCATCAACCTTAAGGGCTTCTTCCCTGCTGGCGAAGGTGCAGGCTACGCAGGCGGTATCCTTTCCGCTGGTATTGATGGTATTAAGGCTGCAGAAGCGCTAGCACTATCAATGGCAGAGCAAAACCAAGCCGAGAAGATTGAGATCGCTTAAACGCTTTCGATAAACCCAAGCTAAATAGCGAACACCCAAAACTGAAAATCCAGTGTCTTGTCGACACTGGATTTTTTTATGTGCATGTGACTAGCGGTGAGCAAGCAACATGGTAGAATGCCGCCATTAATCTTATCCTTGTATAAGATTGTTAAACCTTTCCATCGCTATTTAGCCAAATCATACCGAGAAACTTATGCCATTTTCCAAGCTTGGATTAAGCTCACCTATTGTTAAAGCCGTTGCAAAACAAGGCTATGAAAAGCCAACCTCTATTCAAGAAAAAGCAATTCCGATTGTTCTTTCTGGTAAGAACCTTATTGCTGCAGCACAAACAGGTACAGGTAAAACTGCGAGCTTTGTTCTCCCTATCTTAGAAATGCTAAGCAAAGGTGAAACGCAGCGTAAAAAACGTATCCGCGCAGTTATCCTGACACCAACGCGTGAGCTGGCAGTTCAGGTTGAACAGAACATCACTAAGTACGCGAAGTTCCTAAACCTAACATCACTAGCGATGTACGGTGGCGTGTCTTACCAACACCAGAAAGATCGTCTTATTGAAGGCGTGGATATTCTTGTGGCAACACCAGGTCGTTTGATCGACATGTACGGACAACGTGCCGTTCACTTTGATGAAGTGGAAGTACTGGTTCTAGATGAAGCTGACCGCATGCTAGACATGGGTTTCATTGAAGACATCAACAAGATCATCGCGCGTCTACCACAAGACATCCAAAACCTGCTGTTCTCGGCAACGCTTTCAACGCCAGTGCGTGCACTAGCGAAAAGTGCAATCAGTGAAACGGAAGAGATTTCGATTGCCAAGACTGATGCGTCTAAAGCGAACATTGAGCAATGGTTGGTAACGGTAGATAAAGACCGTAAGTCAGCACTATTGAGCCACATGATTACCGAAGGTAACTGGGACCAAGCGCTTATCTTTATCGAAACCAAGCACGGCGCGGCTAAGTTGGTTGCTCAACTTGAGAAACGTGGTATTCAAGCGGAAGCTTTCCACAGTGGACGTAGCCAAGCGATTCGTGAAAAAATCTTGGCTGACTTTAAGAAAGGTCGCCTAAAATACTTAGTCGCGACGGGTGTTGCTGCTCGTGGTATCGATATCGACAACCTAAGCCGCGTAGTGAACTACGACATGCCATTCCCAGCAGATGATTATGTTCACCGTATTGGTCGTACAGGCCGTGCTGATGCATCTGGCGAAGCGATCTCTTTCCTATCAAAAGATAACTTCAAAAACCTGTGCATTATTGAAAAGCGTCTTGGTCACTTGATTGAACGTCGCGTTGTTGAAGGTTTCGAACCACGCAAAGAAGTACCCATTTCAGTATTGAACTTCGTTCCTAAGAAGAAAAGAGAACAGCAACAAGACTAAGTAATTTCAGCGACAGAAAATGCAAAGTTGCATTAACCAAAAGAAAAGTCGCGTTAGCCAAAATGAAAATAAAACGAAGCCCTATGTGGCTTCGTTTTGTTCTTTGAAATACATATAACGTTGAGGCAATAAGATGATCACTCCTATCGCAACGAGATTAACCCGCGGCCAAGACCTAAAGCTAGAGATCCAGAGGCTAGTGACAGCGCACAATATCTCCGCGGGCTCTATTGCGTCTTGTGTCGGATGTGTTTCTCAACTCAATATTCGCTTAGCTAATGCCAACAACACCAAGCTAGTTCAAGCTCCGTTCGAAATAGTCTCGGTGATGGCAACGCTAACCCCAAACCACCAGCATATTCATATCTCCGTTGCTGATGAGAATGGCAATGTAATTGGTGGGCATTTGCTTGAAGGGACGATTATCGCGACCACCGCTGAATTGATTGTTCACCGCTACGATACCTTGACCTTCAACAGAGAGCATGACGATTCGACGGGTTACACTGAACTTACTATCAGCAATAGCAAATAACTGATTTACCCATAGCAACACCAAACGCCCCATACAAAGCGATACTACCAAACAGCAATTAGGAAACACGATGGCTCCAAACTCCGCAGATTCCGTTATCGTTCTCGATTTCGAGACCACAGGCTTATCACCAAATATGGGCGACCGAGCGATTGAGATCGGTGCGGTTAAACTCGTTAACGGCGAAGTCGTCGACACCTTCCAGCAGCTCATGAACCCGGGATTTCGTGTGAGTGGATTCATTGAAGGTTATACCGGAATCAGTAACCGTATGTTAAGCACAGCGGCCAGTTGTAGTGAAGTGATGGATGAGTTTGCAGACTTCATTCAAGACAGCCAACTTGTCGCTCACAATGCCTCATTTGATAAGCGCTTTCTTGATGCGGAATTAGATAATATTGGTCGCGATTACAATGGACAGTTCGCTTGCTCAATGTTGATAGCTCGTCGTCTAATCCAAGACGCACCAACTCATAAGCTAGGCGACCTTGTGCGTTTCAAAAATATCGACAACGACGGTACTTTCCACAGAGCGTTAGCCGATTCAGAAATGACAGCAAGGTTGTGGTTATTGATGATTGATGAATTGCAAAGTGATCACGGCATTCAACAGCCAAGCTTTCAACTGATGCAGAAAATATCTAGGACAGCCAAAGGTTCGATTCCAAAACTACTGATGAGCAACAGGGGTTAGGTTCCGAAATTCACCTTAAAGTGGGATGAAAGGCTAGCTCGACAATAACCGCTAGCCTTTAAAAGGGACGCTCTACTCTTGCAATGACTTCAACGTTCCTTTGAGGCTTTCTAATTCATTCATAAAATACGCCCACTGCTTGTTACTGCTGGTCGCGGCCATATCTACTAAAAACTTGGCTGATGTTTCCATATTTTGGTTAAGCTGCGGCTCAAGTTCAGCAGGATAATAAGCTTCATTGTTTAAAAGCAACTTCATAATAATTGGCTGAGCAATATGTAGGTCGCTCTTCTTTGCCATCAGCGTCGTTAGCTCTTCATAGATGTTGTTTTGATATTGTCGCCAACTGCTATTGGTATTTACCCACTCTTTAGACCAAGCCAAAATAATCTGTTTTTGTTCTTTCGATACTGAACCTAACCACCGTTCTGCACGCTCTTCTATTCTGTTTCGGTATCGCTCTCTCGAATCGTCATCGTTCAACGACAACCTTTCTTCATAATAGTCTTGCTGCTTTTCACGAAAGTTCTTTAAAAACTCCCTGTCTTGCTTAGGGCTAAGCTGCATACTCAAGGCGTAAATATCTGGAGCGAACTTATTGACGATTGTGCGAATATGCTCTTTCGTTTGTTCACTTTGGCCCACAATAAAAGCGGGATTCATATCCGACCGATCTACGTTTTGAATCGCTTCTAATTGCGAGATGTACAGAGGTAGCTGAGTTTCTTTATGCCATTTTTGTAATATATCTAATCGCTCTTCAAGCTCTGATTCTTGGCTATTTGAGAGGGAAACAAAATCTTCTATATAGCTAACGACAAACCAACCTATATTGTTATAGGCGAACTTGGTCCCGCACCCAGTAAATAGAAAACAGATCACTAAAACTAACCACCGGCACTTTCTCATTCTACCCTCTCACGACATTCAACAAAGCCACAAACCGATTAACTCATCCCTTTAAGGTTAGCCCAGTTTTTATAACGCTAATTCTAGCTCTTATAAAAGTAGTCTTAATAAACAGTGGTCGTAAAAACTTTGAGATAAATTGAGACCCAAACTTGCTAATTTAGCTATTTAGGCAAATGATTAAACTAAAAATAATTAATGGCAGTGATGTAACTTGATTTTATTACTCATTTGACGTGATACGAGCCCTATAAATGAGTTGGGTTGACGTATTTAAAATGATTGATATTTGGGAGGGAAGCTATGGCCGCTATTCCTGATCATCCAAGCGATTTAGAATATGAGCTTTGTTATTTTGATGATGGTTCAATAACCACAATCACGATATTGGTTGACAATCGACAGGAAGCGATGACTTGGTATCTTAGCGAAGGAAAACATATCAACGATCTTTATTCGATAAGACCCGATGAATAATGCTTTGGTATAGAGGACTAGGTCGATAAACCTAAGATAAGAAACTTAAGTGGCATTTTGTGGAACACCCTTTACTGCAATGCCATTAATTAGCAATGTCGTTAATTAGACATATCGCAGCAAAGGGATTCAGTCTCGAATTACTTCAGGATTCGGGCGCGGAATTGACGACCCTTCATTTTACCTGATTCGATTTTGTTCAGTGCTTTTTTAGCCACAGATCTTTCTACCGCTACGTAAGCACGCATTGCAAACAGATTGATCTTACCTACTGATTTACCATCAATGCCGCCTTGGCCCGTCAGTGCGCCAAGAATATCACCAGCACGAAGCTTAGCTTTCTTACCGCCATCAATTTGGATGGTAACCATGTTTGAGTAGTACGGCTTAGCAATTGGTTTTGCTGGCAGTTCAGATGGCTCGATTGGCATGTCCATGTACTCATCAATTTGAGCAACACGGTACATCTCTTTTTCGCTAAAGAAGCTGATCGCTACGCCTTTGCTTCCTGCACGGCCAGTACGACCAATACGGTGTACGTGAACTTCAGGGTCGCGAGACAATTCAAAGTTGAACACAGCATCTAGGTTATCAACATCAAGACCGCGAGCCGCAACGTCTGTCGCCACTAGAATCGAGATGGTTTTGTTTGAGAACTGAACCAAAGCTTGGTCACGTTCACGCTGTTCCATGTCACCATGAAGTTCGATAACACTGAAACCGCGGTGGCTTAGCTCATCGTTTACGTTCTGCACTTCTTTCTTAGTGTTACAGAACACAACCGCAGACTCCGGTTGGTGATGCAACAACAGCAGCTCTAGAGCGTCATCACGAGCTTCAGAACCTTCTAACTTGTAGAAGTGTTGTTGGATGCTTGAGTGATCGTGTGTTGATTCAACCTTCACCATTTCTGGATTGCGCATAATGCGGTCTGCAACAGATTTGATCTGTTTAGGGAAAGTCGCACTGAATAGCAGAGTTTGGCGTTCTTTTGGCGCCGCTTCAATCACAGCATCCAAAGCGTCTTGGAAACCCATCTCTAGCATGCGATCCGCTTCATCTAACACAAGTGTGTTCAGCTCAGACAGGTCAATGCGGCCTTTCTCTAGGTGATCAAGAATACGACCAGGTGTGCCTACAAGAATGTGTGCGCCATGCTCTAGTGAACCAATCTGTGGGCCCATTGGCATACCGCCACATAGTGTCAGCACTTTAATGTTGTGAATACCACGAGCAAGAGTACGAATCTCTTTTGCTACTTGGTCTGCAAGCTCACGAGTCGGACATAACACTAAAGACTGAACACGGAAACGCTTAACGCGTAGGTTCTGCAGCACGCCTAAACCGAAAGCAGCTGTTTTACCTGAACCCGTTTTACCCTGACCGATAACGTCCTTGCCATTTAGGATAGTAGGAAGACTTAACGCTTGGATCGGCGTCATTTCAGTATAACCAAGAGAATCTAACGTATTTAGAAGCTCTGGTTTAAGGGCGATTGAAGAGAATTTTGAAGTGCTCAATGGAAATATCCAACTGGTGAAAAACAGAGTGCATTATGAGTGTTTTTGAAAATTATTCCACCTTAATCACAGTTTTGGAGAAACATGTTAGGCGAACACAAAAAAGCCAGCTTACTTAGCTGGCTTTGACTTCTATACGAATTGCTTTCTATGGCACACCGTGACCTTTAGATGCCACCCATACGCGATACCACTGTTCGCGCGTCAGCTCGATTTTCAGTGCATCAACGGCCGTCTTCACACGCTCAATCTTACCAGAACCAATAATTGCAATTGGACTAGATGGTAAACGACGAACCCAAGCGTAAATCACTTGATCAATGCTGTCTGCACCGACTTCTTGACGAATCGCCTCTAGCTCATCACGAACGCGAACCGCTTGCGCTGAATCACCACTGAAGATGCTACCACCACCGAGACAAGACCACGCCATCGGGCGAATGCGGTTCATCTGCAGTTGATCTAGCGTGCCATCATGAGCCACTTCGAAGTTCAATGGGTTGATTTCAACTTGGTTGGTCACTAACGGCTTACCGAGTCGAGATTGAAGCAGTTCGAACTGACGCGGTGAAAAGTTAGAAACACCGAAGTGCTTAACTTTACCTACTTTGTGTAGCTCTGCGAACGCTTCTGCTACTTCATCGGCATCCATTAACACGTCAGGGCGGTGAATCAACAATACATCGATATCGTTAACACCTAAGTGCTCTAATGAGTTATTTACTGATTGGTAAATATGCTGCGCGCTGGTGTCATAGTGATTGATCTTACGATCTGGAGTGTGGTCACCACATAGGTTGATATCGCACTTGGTGACGATTTGAATATCATCACGAAGGCTTGGTTCAAGCGCTAACGCCTCACCAAACAACTTTTCACATTGGTAGTTACCGTAAATATCCGCGTGATCAACAGTTGTGATGCCAAGATCAATATGTTGCTTCAGGAAAGTCAGGCGTTGTTGCGGGGTCATGCCCCACTCTGCTGTACGCCAGTATCCTTGCACCAGCTCAGAAAGTTCTGGGCCTTGTGGCGCTATCGTTACTCTTGCAACCATGGGTTGTCTCCTTTATCAATACTGAACGTATCCTAAGCTCGTTTTACCGAAGGCTCAACGTATAACAAATGGCAAAGCTAAACGCTTATTAAAAATGTGAGAGCCGCAGAAAAACGAACACTTAAATGAATTATAACTTGCTGTCTGCCCGCGAGCCGTTCTCCTGAAAGGCTTGTTTAGCCTAATAAATAACGAAACTATCTATAAATTTGAGCAATTAAAAACGATTAAGTTCAACCGTTAAGTTGTCACCATCACTCTGTAACTGAATCCAAGGAGAAGTAGAGCTAGAAGAAGATAAGCTAGGCACATTCCACACACTCAGTTGCTCTGCTGAACCGTGAGGCGCGTTGATGAATTCGACCAACTGTTTATCCACCTTATCGAAACCAACACCTTCATTTCGAGCTTGTTCGAGTTGAGCTGTAACATCGAATTCATCTTCACCAATACGAATTGAACTGAGAGCAAAGCCATCTTGGCGAAGGTATGCCTGAAGCTTTGTGTAACTTAGGTCCGAATATGGCAGGTTTAAGAGAACCGTTTCGACACTTGAGTCCCCCAACTCCAGTTCAACATACACATCCAGGTCGTAATATTGGGTTAAGTCACTGCACAACAAAGTACCTTCGATCTCACCACAATCCATCAACTCGATATCATTAATATAGTTTTGAGAATTCGGCAGACTTGGGCTGCTGTTAAATACTGTTCTTAGCCACCAGCTTTCGGTTGCTTGCGCTGAAAATGAAATAGCATTGAGGGACAGCATTAGAGGCAAGATTAGAACTTGAAAGATTTTCATCGACTGGGCTTATTTAGCGCTATATGAAGTGTCCATTATACGTGACCAATCGACAAACAACCGCTCGAGTCGCAAATTTTAGGCGAAAAAAAACGGGCATACATGCCCGCTAGATAATTTCATCACCGAATAACGTAATCCGTCACGTTGAGAACCATTACGAAAGAGAGAATATCGCTCTCCCACAACAGTTGCAACACGCCGTACCAATTACTTATAGCCACCTTCAATCGAAGGCTCTTCAAGCGACAATCTCACTTTGTTACGTTGAATAGCTTCTGGCGGCAAGCTGATGAAGCCGTATTGGTTCAAAACGACTTGATGATCTTGTGACAAGGTAAGCCCAACAAAGAACTCCTCTTGTTCCGTAAAGCCTTTGCGATGCGCTGGAATATTCAAGTACATGTAATAAACCGTTGCTAACGGGTAACGACCAGAGAGGATCGTTTCTTTGTTTAGGTCGTAGTTCACACCTAGGTTATCAACCACGCTCAACCATTTCACATCAGAGATCTGATCTGAGTAAACGGTGTAACCAATGGCGGCATCTTCGTCTTCAATCTTATTAATCAGATCAGGTAAATCCGCTAAGAACTGAGTATGGGCATATTCTCCTTCTGTTCCACATTCGACCCAACTTGAAAAGGTAGTATGGCCTTTCAGGTTGTGATCAATGGCAAAGGGCAACATATGAGTATCTAGGCTTTCACCGTTACGAATATCACTACTTGCTGACCATTTTGGATGTTTAGGATCGTTAGAACAACCAAACACATCAATTAATTCAGCGACGGTGATTGATGTCGCAGGGTTATTTTCATTGGCTAGAATCGCAATCACGTCAGCGGTAAACATCAGCTCTGTTGGCCTATAACCGTAACGCATATCAAACCTTGCCATCTCTTTGTCAGTCCACTTTTTGGAAGTGATACCAACACGCGAGCGCTGCATGATCATCTGTTCTGGGACGCTGTCACTCAACAAGATTTCTAAGTCGATCTCTTGGCTCTTAAGCAGATCTTCTACAAGCCCCTGCATATTCGGCTCAATCGCGACCAAACCAATGTCACTGGCATCATTCGCAAATGTCGATACAGAGAACAACGCAGGTACAGCAGCAAGCAGCAAGCCCGATTTATTAGCTAGACATTTCATTACTGGCCTCCTACTGGATCAATCGACGTTTTAGACTCAACATCGCTATTACTATCGAGCTGCATTTCTGAAGTGAAGATGTTCCAAGATGGGTTCACTTCCATGCTTTCTGTTTTAATCACCGCGATCGTTCTACGCTTACGCTTGTGAAGATGCTGAGTTAAGCTGGTTATCTGAGTAAACTCTTGTTCAAAGATTCGCTCACCATTGATGCCTCTATCAATCAATGCGTCTCGAATCACGCCCGTTCTTTTCTTGGCCAATGCTTTGTTATACACGTTTGTACCTTCAGCACTGGTATCTCCGACCAAGGTAACCGAAGCATCAGGCTGCTCTCCTAGTAAACGCACCAACTCATTTAATACAGCGGTATGATCAGGTTTAAGGTCATACTTATCAAAATCAAATGCCACACTTAATACTTCAACGTCTTCGACAATTTTCCAATTGGCACACCCTTTAATGTCTACCGTTACACCTTCTGGCGTATCGGCACATAGATCTCGCTGGTTAATCACACCATCTCGGTCATTATCCGCTAAGTCATCAATTTGGTGGCGTGTCATTGTCGTATCAGGCGTTTCTGCACATCCCATTAGCAAGATAGAGCTAAGTAGCGCTAGTTTAAAATATCTCATTACTTATTCTCCCCTTGCCACTCTTCTGGATGTTCAATCCTCAACGCATACGTCAACATACCCATCGCATTTAACACTCGATAAGCCGCTAACGTTTGATCATATTCAGTGCTGATGAAGTTTCTTCGAGCCAAAAACACTTCTACTTTTGCATCCAGTACATCAAGAAGGCTTCGTCTGCCAACATTGAATTGCTGGATATAGCCAAGCTCTGCAATTTTCGCTGCATCAACATTCTGTTGAAGTAAGGATTTTTGCTGCTCAAGCATTTTGTAAGCGTTCCAAGCCAGTTGTGTACCTTCTCGAACCTCACGCTCTGTTCGTAATCGGATCGCCCTTGCCTCTTCCACTCGCCAAGCTGACGATTCAACCCTGGAGTCGGTAGAGAAGCCATTAAACAGGTCATAATCCATCGTCAACATGATACGTGCATCTTCATCGACACCGCCTGGCGGGTTAGATACGTTGTCATTCTTATTGGCATGAAGCTCAAGTTTTAGTTCTGGGTAGTAATCCCCTTTCTCGCGGCGCATCTCTTTACGAGCCGCGTCGATATCAAGCAAAGAGGCTTTGATTTCAGGGTGATTCTCGACAGCTTGTTCAAGTGCGACCTGTGCTGAGCTTGGTAATAGAGCGTAATCAAACCGGGGGTAAACCAAGTTCACCGCAGGTTTGCCAACCAAGCGTAGATACTGAGTTTGCAAATCAAACAGGTTGTTCTGAGCGGCGATAAGTGAAGACTGCGCGGTCGCGACACGGGCGGAGATTTGAGCCAGATCCGAGTTGCTACTCAAGCCTTTGCTCTTTTTATCTTGGATATCTTGATAGATCTCTTGGTGCTCTTTTACATTACGCTTAGACAATTCAAGTAGCGTCTCTGCTTTTAGGATATCGAGGTAATTTCTCACCACATCTAACGATACGTTTTCAGCTCGCGAAATCAGAGTTAGACGCTCAGCTTCTGCTTCGAACGTCAGTCGATCGACATTCGATATGGTTTTAAAACCATCAAATAGTAACTGGGATACTTTAACGCCAATTTCCGTTCTCGTTAGGCCTCTATCATCGCTATCGAGTTTGCTGCCACTGTTGTAGCGTGTCTCTTCATAGCCTGCTGCCGCGTACAAGTTCACTTGTGGCATATACAAACCACTCGCAGCGTCTCCGTCTCTGACCACCGATTGGTATCGGGAGTATTGCGCCAATATCTCTGGGCTATAGTCGATGGCAAAGGCCACGGACTCTTCTAATGAAGCTGCTTGAGACAGCCCACTCATTAGCAAGCAAGAAGAGAGTAAGAATTTTGAATGCATTACACTTCCTTTTATATTTATGCTTTAACCCACTTCATCGTTCACGAAGTGAGTTTTCCTTAGCTCGTAAAATAGGTTTTAACCAATAACTCAATACTGTTTTCTCTCCGGTTAATATATCGACCGCGACTTGCATCCCTGGGATAATGCTAAAGGCAGAGTTTTGTTGCTGGTCTTCGTTTAACTGAATATGGGCACGATAATAGGCGTTTCCGTCTTCCGTTTGTAAGGCGTCGGCACTCACGTAAATCACCTCGCCTTTAAGTCCGCCATAAATGACGAAATCATAGGCCGTGAATTTAACTGTCGCACCCAGCCCGTTATGAACAAACGCGATATCTTGCGGAGAGATTCTCGCTTCAACAATCAGGTCACTGTTTGATGGGATGATCTCAATGATTGGCTCGCCGGGACGAACTACACCACCAATGGTACGCACAAAGATCTCTTTGACTGTGCCATCAACGGGCGCAACAATTTCGGTACGCTTGAGTTGGTCGGCAATCGCCTGCTGGCTTTCGTTCAGCTGCGCTATCTTGCTCGCCACTTCATTCAACTGGCCTTGCACTTTGGTACGAAAATCTAAAGCGATACTTCGATGATCCGCTATCGACTCTGAGTAGGCAGCTATCTGCTTCTGCGCTGCTACTTTTGAGCTAGCAATATCACCTTTGAGTTTGACTACATCACGGTTGAGTTTAAGTAGCTCAACTTCCGCAACAGCACCGCTCGCTACCACGTCTTTCAGCATGTTGCGCTCACGAATCACAATCTCGAGGCTGCTTTCAAGAGTCTGGATATTATTAAACGTATCGACACGAGCTTGGTCTTGTTGCTCGATACGAAGTGCCGCCTCTTCCAGTTCAGACTTCAACTGTCCTAAACGTTCTCGGTAGTTCGCCTTGGCATTCATTAACGCAGGGTGGCTTGATACATCAACCGCAATATCTTGAGGCACCAAGACCACTCGCTCATACCACTCTTTCGCATCGTTATTTAAAACGACCGTCGACAGCTCAGCCTTTAATCTTAATTGCTGAGCAAGCAAGGTATCCGCTTGTTGAGCCGACTCTAAAAACGCCGCCTTAAAACGTGTGTCTTCTAACTTAGCTAGAGGTTGCCCCTTCACTACAGATTGGCCTTGTCGCACCATGATCTCTTGAACCAGTCCACCTTCTAAGCTCTGAATGGTTTGCACCGAAAGACTTGGAACGACTTTACCTTCACCGATCACGACTTCTTCTAATGTTGCCCACGTAGCCCAACCGATAATTGATACAATGAGTAGAGCACTCAACCAAATCAGCTTTCGAGAGCGGAATGCTAAGTGGTTGTTGGTCCATTGAATATCATTACTCATGACGACCTCCCTTCACCACAGATACCGTCTTAAAGCGGCTCGTACCTTTAGGTACACTTTTCTTCTGTAAAGAGAGAATTTCTTTAGGCTCACCTTCTGCCACGATTTGACCTTTATCCAATACAACAACACGATCACACATCATCAAGAATGAAGATTTATGGGAGCTGATCAGCATTGAGGTTTCTCTCGGCATACTTTGAAGTGCATTGAAGAACTGAATCTCGGCCTGATTATCTAGCGCGCTGGTTGGCTCATCCATGATCAATAACTTTGGACAACGATACAGAGCTCTCGCGATGGCAACGGCTTGGCGCTGACCACCAGAAAGTAACCGACCACCCTCACCGACAGGTGTTTCAAGGCCATTGCTTAAGCGCCCCATGTAACCATTCAAACCCGACTGTTGAAGCGCTTGTCTTAGCTTTTCTTCATCAACGTTGATCGCACCCAAAGTAACGTTGTCGTAAACACTGCCAAAGATCAAATTAGTGGTTTGCCCTACCCAACCCATTCCGCTACGTAAGACACTGGTTGGCCATAACTGCCCATCAATCTCTTGATAGAAGGCTTGCCCTGTTGTAGGCAAATACTGTCGAGCAACAATCGATAAAAGCGTGGTTTTTCCTGCACCAGCGGCACCAACAAGGCCAACTCGCTCACCCGGCTTAATATCAAGAGAAATCTCTTTCAACGCAGGGCTTTGAGTCTCTGGATAAGTAAACGTGACTTCATCTAGCCTAACCCCACCGTCAAAGTCACCCTTATCAATCACTTGATGCTTAGACTCTTCTTGCGGTAACTCCATGATCTGATTCAAACCTTCGACTGCAGAACGGGTTTGTTGAAACCTCAACAATAGAAGAGAAAGCTGGTTCACTGAGCTCGCAGCACGTCCACTCAACATCACCACAGCTATCAAACCACCCATACTCAGCAAGCCTTCAGAGATCTGATACACGCCGAAGATGATGAGAGTAATGGTGACGATCTGCTGACTCGATTGAATGGAATGTGTCACGATATTAGAGTAGTGGCGAGATTGAGTCTGCCATTGAGAGAGCGATGAAATAGTCTGTTCCCAACGCTTCTGGGTAATACCTTCAGCATTGTTTTGCTTGATATCCGGAAGAGTTGTTAAGCAATCAAACAGCTGTGCTTGTCTTTGTGTCGACAAACGTGCGGTTTCATCGAATGTTTTCTCGACTTTACCTTTCATCGCAATGCTTAGCACGATCAATACCAACATGATCGCGACAGGGATGAACATCATCGCACCACCGAGCCAGCCGATAAGGAATAGGAATAACAAGGTGAATGGCAGGTCGACTAAAGTAACCAAAGAAATAGAAGTGAAGAAATCTTTCACGCTATCGAAATCTTGAAGCTGTCTGGCAAAGGCGCCTACCGACTGAGGTCGATTTTCCAACTTCATACCAAGGACTTTTGAGAACAATTGGGAAGACAACTTGTTATCAATATAGCGCCCAGCCATATCAGTCACAGAGCTGCGTGAGCTTCTCAACACCCAATCAAAAATAACGACAATACCAACGCCTGCTGCCAGAACCCAAAGCGTGTTAAACGCTTGGTTTGGCACCACGCGGTCGTACACGTTCATGGTAAACAGAGGCACGACTAGCGCGAGTAAGTTGATCAAGAATGAAGCGATAAACAGGTCTCGATACCAAGGTTTCACTTCTTTGACGACACGCCATAACCAACGGGTGTTGGATTTATTCTCGCTACGTTCATGGGATTGAACACGCGCATCATCAAGTGCTTGAGCACCTACTTGCCACACATACGATTCCACTTGAGCAACCAAGTCTTTTAACGATGTTTCTTGGCTTGAGTTGGTTTCACAATCCAATACTTGAAATTCGCCACCGGAGCCTTGAGTGACAACAAGGGGACTCCCTGTCGCGGAATTAACAGCAACAACAGGGAACTGACATTGAGTCAGTAATTCTTTTTTAACGTGGCTCAAAGTTAACCCCGATTTTTCAATAGCTCTTGGAAAAAGGGATTCATTGAGCCTTCCTTCATTTAAAGGTAGGCCAGACACTATTTTGGAAGGATGGCTGCGAACATTAAAATGCTCACATAACCATTCAACACAACCTAGCCAGCTGTCTTTTTGTTCTACCAATCTAAACTTCCTTTTATAGACTGTACATCTAACTTACAGCGTTAAATTATTGTCTTCTATCATTTTTTGTAAAATTTGTGCTTCTAATGCACTGCTACTGTCACCTTGATACAGATCGTCGTACGTGACATCGGCTATTAAGATGTTTTGTTGAACGTCTTCGTCGCCATTAGGTTTAATAGAAATGGTCACGCCTTCACCAGATTCTTCTAAATCTAGATATTGTGTTGCCCCTAGCCCTGTATTAAGCCCTAGGCTTCCCAAAATACCCGAAAGGTCAATTGCATCAGTGTCTGGAGACGCATCAAAATCTTGAACTACATCGTAGCTTGGGGCTTCTGCACTCCCTAAGCCTGAAGAGGCGAACACAAAATTATCAGAGCCCGTACCGCCAATCAGCAGATCATTATCATCTGTCGCGGTAATCGTAGAATTCCCTTCAGCAACAAACTCAACCGATACCGTTTGAGGTAACCCTACCGCTTGGTTATTGCCTATTTCAGCAGAAGGTTCGATGGTGAGTTCAAATGGTTCAACACCATCATAACCGCCAGTAATAGCCAAATTAGGTACATCCGCTAAATCCACCACATACTGACCATCGACCATAGAACCGTGTGAGAACGTCAAACCTGCGGGAATATCATAGATGGTAATTAAGCCCGCTTCTGAGTCGGCAGGGTTAACAAGAGAGAGATCTAGGTTAAGCGGAATCGTGCCACTCGCTTCTGCCACAATCGAAGAGTATTCAACACTCAATAACGGAGCATCAGGCTCTGGTGTGATGATAAGCGTCATATCTTGTGAACTTGGGTCACCCGTGTCGACCACTAACTCACCGAGTACCGTATTTTGATCAACCGTTCGGCCTGTAATCGTAATATCAAGGTTACCAAACGCGTCGCCCGCAAAGAATTCGAGCTCATCAACAGAGCTTGCTTTAACGAGGATCGTCGCCTGTATGATGCCACCCACATTAGTGAAAGAGCTGGTTTCTGATCCAATTCGAATTCGATCTAGCCCAACTATACCTGATGGATCCGAAGTCGAATTCACCGTTACGGTAATTGCTAAGAATTCATCACTGTTGGTTTCAAAGCTATTAGCATCGAGAGGAATCACGATGCCATCATCTTCACTTCCAGTGAGCTGTTCAGGTAAATCGAAGAACTCCACTTTATCGCCGATAGGGTTTACACCAACGGTAAATTCAGATTCGGTATAACGAATATCTGTCGTGCCGATTTCCTGAGTAATCGCCTCAAGGACTAGATTCATATCACCACTAAAATCTCGTGGCGGCAGAATAACAAGATTAGCAAGCTGACTTGGATCGAGCTGCCACTCATAAGTAGGGTTACCATCAAAGGTACCGCCATCAACGCCATTATTTGGAACTAATTCGTAGCTATCGCCCACCTTTATCGCAACAACCGCGCCTTCAGGCACGCCTTTCAATGCCAAGGACATATTTTCAGAGCCATCTTGGTCAATCAGCTCCGCGCTAAGTGATGACAGTGAAATGTAGTTGTCTTCGTCGCCTACTATATCCTCCGTCACCAAGTTCGCCGCATCCGCAACAGGTTCAACGGTGATCGTCACCACGGTCGTCTTGTCTTGAGTATCGGTTTCAACGACACAATCCGCTTCATCGGTAATATTGGCCGTCACTGTTAAGGTAATTTCGCCGCTGTAATGTTCTGGTGGTGTTACCAACACATCGCTCAATCGGCTAGGATCCGTGACCGTCCACTCACCATTGCCGTTATCAACCAACAAACCAGTATCAGTAGGGCTTTCCGATAGCGTGCCGCCATTTGATACCGTTATTGTTAGAGAGTTAATGGTCTCTTTACCGGTAGCACTGTTACCCTCTCCCGTGATTAACTGCCCGTCTTCAACGCTATCACCGAGAACTAACTCAAGGTTAAGGTCGGTTGTAATATCTTCCTGGATTGTTGTCGAATCCGTGGCAACGGTAATGTCATCCACAACAGGCAATACTTGAATACTGATGGTTTGATCTGTTGTGACGGTCTCTCCGTTACAAGGAGAGGTCTCAATGGTTTTAATCGTAAAGTCGATACAGCCGGCAAAGTCTTCATCTAATCCTGTTAGCGTTAGTTTGGATAGTCCATCCGCTGTAATCGAGTAACCGACAACCTCACCAGAAGCGTCGTATTCGGCAATAACACCATCACCTGAAATCTCGACGCCATCAGGCAGAGAGTCCGCAGGAATATAGAAAGAGATCTCATTGTCCGGATCACTACCTACATTGGTATTCAATAAACCAGTAAGGTCGATGTCCTCTCCCTCAGGCGTTTTGATATCACCATCAGGCTGAATTAGGCTTGGAGGTCCAACAGGATCACAAGTGCCGCCACCGCCATCATGGCCAGTGATCTGAATTTGGAATGAAGTATCAATATACTTCGAATCTTCACCGTCAATGACACGAGCACGTACCACTATATCTAAAACAGGCGTGTCGCTTGGGCTCGAGATAGTCATGCCACTTAAGATTTCTTGCGCCAACTCTTGGATAGAGTCACTCGTAAGGCCATTTGCAGAGATAATCCAGTTTCCTGAAATATCTTGAGCGGCTCCGTTCGGGTGTTCAATAATCAACGAATAACCATCAGGCACATCGATCAAGATATAATCTAAGTATTCTGAGCCATCCATATCTGCGTCAACAAAAGTAACCGCATCCGACACGTTGACCGGAGAACCGTCCTCACTGATATATAGCTGACCAGAACTTTCCAAACGAGTATCTGACTCGACCCTCGCATCGACCGTGACACTGATTGATCCCGAGATATCTTTTACATCAGTTGCGCCTGTCGGCGAAGTATCAGTAACTTCATAGGTAATTGGGATCGAAAATGTACCGCTCAAATCTTCAGTAGCGGTTACTGACAGTCTTCCGCTACTTAAAAGCTCGGATAGTGTTGGTGTCGTAGAGTCTAATAAACTTTCTAAATCTAACCCTGAAACTGGCACTGCAATAACACTGCCATCGAAATAAAGAGTCAGATCAGCAGGTAGGCTATCAATCACATACCCCGTTAAAGACTCACTTCCATCAACATCTTGATTCAAAGATGGCTCAAGGTTCAATCCGATTTGGCTGTCTTCAATACCTTGAGTGCTAACCACCTGACCATCTTCTTGATCGACAATCGGTGCTAACTCTACCTTCAACGTCATCGGGAATTCGCCCGAATCACCATCAGGTTCAGTTGAGATAGCAATAACGGTCAGTTCCATCTCACCACTGAAATCAGTCACTGGCTTGAGATACAAATCATTCAGTTGGGCGTTAGAAACCTGGAATACTGGGCCTGTTACATCGTCAATGTAGGCGATGGTCAGCGACACAGGCTCACCCAATGAATCCACCAGCAAGGTGCCGTCAGGAATATTAGTAAGCAGTATATTGATATCTTCAGAAACATCGTCATCAGTTGTTTGGACGACAAAGTCGAGTTGAATCAAACCATCTTCATTGAGAACAGATTGATTGCTGATGACTTTGGTAATACTGTCATATTCCCAATGCGCATTTCCTCCATCCACAACAGCAGGTTCATCAACAACGCCTTTGAGGAAGATGTTGATGGTTTGAGTATCGCTTAACGCAGTCACATTGATAGGGTCTAGTGAGTCAATGGCAGATTCTGTGGCTACCGCCGTGACCTTAATGTACAAATCTTCAGTAAACGAGCTGATGTCTTCTTTTGGTAGAAGATAAGCCACACCATTCTCGATGGCCTCCGCAGAGACTAGGTAGGTATCAGGACCAATTAAGTCGAACAGTCCACCTTGGATAGACCAACCATCTTGCAGTTCGATTTGATAGCTTAACGATTCAGAACCGTCGGTATCAGTTAGCGATCCATCAATCACGTTCTTGAGGAAGATGATTTCATCTTCTAGACCTTTGTAGTCCTTAACGGATACATGTGGAGTATCAGCATCCGGTGAGATTTCAACGACTACGGTATTGACGATATCGGCCGTTTTATCTGCGGGGTCAGCGAAAGTGTTTCCCGCTTCGGTTGCAATCGCAGTAATCTCAAACTCAAATCGACCAGCAAGATTTTCATCAGCTCTGATTTCCATTTTGTCGATTTGGTTCTGGGTGTACTCTTTGCCTTCTTTAACCGCGTTTCCGTTCAAGGTGATATTCAGCCCATCGGGAATGCCGCTAATGGTGTAAGACAGTTCTTCAGATGTATCTTGGTCAACCAACTGAGCAGTGATATCTAATTTAATTGGGTCTGCGTCATCTTCTACCGATTGGTAGGTGAACACTGAATCAGACCAATCCGGCGCATCCGCTACGGGTAAAACAGAAACAGAGACATCTGCGGTCAATTCTTTTGGAATTGTGTCAGTACTAATAATGGCGTTGATCGCTAGAATAACCGTTGAGGTCGTATTTGATTCATGAAGTGCCGGTCGATAAGTTAACTGACCATTAGGGCCGGTAAACTGACTGTCAATCACCGTTAACTGATTGCCTGAAAGCGTCACTTTTCCATCAACCACTTGAAGTAATACGCCATCTAAATACAGGCTACCGCCTTGCAAAGAATCTTCTGAGAATTCAATAGCCGTAACGGTTTCGCTTTGGTCAACGTCTCCGGTAGAAACACTCACCACAATAATGGCATCGTTATCTTCTGTAGTTTCAGAATCCTCATAACGAATAAAGCCTTCGTTATCATCTAGGACAAGCTCTGCAGTACTCGTGACCTCATCACCATCGGCATCGCGAACCAAATAATCAATGTCATCGATTAATCGAGGATCGGTAGGGTCAGTTGATACATTGGCATTAGTAGTCAGTTGGTAGCTGCCATCAGAGTTAAGAGTAAACTGACCGTAGACGCTATTATCAAAATCATTAATGAGATCAATCTCGATTGACGTAATTACATCGGTAAAAGTGTAGGTATCACCGCGATAGTCAAAACTAACAATGACGGCGCCATCCGCACCAGCAAATTCTTCTGTTAAGAACTGTCCGCTGAGATTATCGCCTTCCACCATTTCAATGGAACCAGAACGAGAAGTTGGCACTGCATCCGTAACATTAACAACATAAATAGCCGGATCAGAACTATCACCATCGGCATCAGTAACGACCAATTCAAAATTCACAGCAAGATTATTTTCACCATCACCCGTAGCATGATCAAACGGCGCATATAGATTGAACTCTGTTGTGCCATCGTTGTTAAAACGAATTCGGAAGATATCGTTACCCGACGTATCTTGAGCGTAATACCAACCATCGGCATTCACTGCCTGCAATGAAATGGCTTGCCCACCACTGGTATAAGCTAATGCGTCAAAAGCATCGGTATTAACTGAAACTGATGCGATATCGTCCGAGCCTTGGATAATAGCGATCGATGGGCTTGGTTCTTCAGTCCCAGTTTGTTCGTTGTCACCAATGAGTCCATCTTCATCGACAGATATGCTGCCTACAATCGAGAATGCAGGATCCTTACCATCGTATATTTTAATGTCTGATTTTTGGGTGGAACGCGAACCATCTGAATCAATAACGACAACCGTGGCCGGTATGCTCAATTCGGTATCTTTTAACCCAGCACCATGATCAATAGAGCGATATAAATCAATCTCAACGGCAACGGTACCTGAGATATTAGCTTCTAAGAAATAATCAGATGGCAGACGAATCTGCATAATGACATCGCCATTACTTAATATCGCATCAAAACTGCCATCACCATTATCTCTCCAAGATAAAGCCTCGCCATTATGGGTGACTGCTTCACCGTCGCTATCCAAAACGGCTTGACCGTTTGTCACATCAATACCAAGATAAACGATAGGATCATGCGATGCCGTGATATCCAAATTAACCACTGCACTCTGTTTTACGCCATCAGGAGTAGTATCCGCAATTGGGGTTTCAGACAATTCAACCGTACCGCTGCCAATCGTTGGCTCACCACCGTCGGTAATAGAAACGATTAAATCTAGTTTAGTTTGGTCGTTATCGGAATCACGGGCTGTAACAGTAAACGGTATGGTATCTGTGCCATTGGCTTGATCCAAACCTTTGTACAGTGTGAAGACGTAATCCACACTGCTGTCTACATCATCTGATACCGGCGCTGCGAAACTCACGGTAAAGGCAACGTCACCACCAGCGACTGGCCCTGCGTAGCCAGTCAATAATGTACCATCCTCAGAAACGGTGTAATAAATCTGCTCGCCGCCACTAAAGAGCTGAGGTTGATCAGCTAAATCAAAGAACACGCTATCTAAATAATCACTGCCAATCCCGATACTGAAGGTTCCGGTGCTACTGACTTCACCGATAGGATCATTGCTTAGCTCCGACTCGTTGACCGAAGAATTTGAATCGAGAATTAAACTCGGATCATTACCGTCCTCGATCACCCATGATATTTGGCCGTTTTCTAAAGCAGTGCCATCGGTGTCTGTGCCAATAATATTTAACGGAATCGTAAGTAAATCACTGGTGAGCACATGGTCGAGTGGCCGTTCAATCACCAAAACGATATCGGCAAGTACATTGTTCCCGTTGACCGTTGTCGTCATTGAAAACGAGAACACATCATCATCACCTTGCTTAGCTGTAATAGTACGACCATCTGCGCTGAGAGTATAAGTAAGCACTGTAGCGTCGCCACCTGAAGTAATACCTAACGCTTCTAGTTGCGCGACAGTCTCAGAGCTAAATTGTATAGAATCTGGGTCTGGATTATCCGAACCACCTAATACAGTAAATTGAGCATTGATGGTTTGCGAACCGGAGGTCACGTCGACTTCCGTCACCGTTTTCGAATCATCCAATATCTGTCCTGCCGCACCATCCATGATATCAATAGTCGCCGTTGCAGAGCCAAAATCACCACTAGAGTCAGCGGCAACGTAATTGAAGATAACGGTATGGTATTGGTTATGATCTAGATTTCGATTGGCTTCAAAGGTCCACTGGCCATTAGCAAATACGGTCAATACACCATCCCCGGTATTGAACACCGCAGGAGTTGCACCTGAAATATCCTGACTGACTCCACCAACTTCGACGCTACTAATGGTTAGTGCGGTATCAAGGTCAATGTCATTGTTAAGAACGTTGCCTGACGATGTTTCACCTTCAACCATCGAGTAAGACTCGCCGAACAGCAAAGGTTCAGAATCTAGAATCGTGATCGGTAATTCGCCTAAAACGAGCTCAGTGGTTCCATCATCATCAATCTGAAGACCTTCGATAATGATCGCCGTTTGAAGTAACTCTTCACCAGCCTGTTGGTCAACCGCTTGGTAGAAAGTGATTTCAACGGTACCTCCAACAATCTTAGCTTCGAAAACCAGTGTTCCATCGGTTCGTGTTGCTTTGATCACTTGACCGTCAGACTCTAATTCAATAGCGATAGATTGACCTTGAGACGTCACTCCCTCAGCAGAGACTTGGTTTGCACTAAAAGCAAACTCATCAGCAAACTGAATATTGATGTCAGCGACTTGGGTTTGATCTCCAAAGATACCAACCGTATTTTCAGAAAATGAGACTGAATCTGGCAGTATAATACTTGGCATGTCATCACTGACTTCATTACCAATCGAGTTAACAACTCTCGCATCGATAATCCACTCAGTAGATGGGTCTAAGCTAGAGACATCAATATTCTCGACTAGCCAGCCACCGGACGCATCAACTACACCTTCAAAAGTCAGCGTTTGCGTACCATCATTGATCTCTATGTAGACAGGTAAACCTTCGGAAACATCGGTCGTACCCTGCATGGTGGTTAAATCACCACTACGAAAATCTAAGATGTTGAAACCAGATAAGGTATCAATATCGATAACAGGTGGGACGGTATCAATTTGTCCTGTCGAGTCTGTGCCCGTTGTTTCATTACCTGCAATATCAACGGTAACTGCTTCTACGGTAATGTTGCCATCCGCAAATGCAGACAGATCGACATCATCGATGCTCCAAGCCCCTGCAACAACTACGGTTTGTAACGTGATAGACTGATTATTGCTATCCGAAACTGTGACGGTAATAGGCTGTCCATTTTCTACATTTTGAACAACACCTTGTAGACGAACAGATTGAACCTCTTCAGTGTTGAGTATGTTGTCGGCATCATCGAATTTTGCTGTGATACTTGCCAGAGTATCCTTAACGATTATATCGCTAGAAGTAACAGTATTGCCCGCAACATCCGTAACGCTAGCCTCTACGGTCAAGATTCCTTCTGCAAAACCCGAATAGTCTTGACCTGTCAGCGTCCAATTTCCGCCAACTACTGTGGTCGTATAAACTTGGGAGACATTAAGGCTATCGGTAAGGGTAATAGTGATCGTTTGACCGTCTTCAACATTGGTCACCGTGCCAACCAAGGCACCATTAGTAATTTCGGCTAAGTTGTAATACTCATCACCAAAACCATCAAAATCGACACTGATGTCCGCCAACGTATCTTTAACGATGGTATCGCTAGAAGTTGCTGTATTACCGGCAATGTCCGTAACGCTTGCTTCAACCGTTAACTCACCTTCAGCGAAAGCTGAATAATCTTGGCCAGTTAGAGTCCACTCGCCACCGGAAACTATCGCGGTATAACTTTCTGACTTACCATCGACATCGGTGATGGTGATTGACACTGTTTGGCCATCTTCAACATTGGTCGCCGTGCCGACCAAAGTGCCATTGCTCACTTCGGCGGAGTTGTAATACTCATCACCAAAACCATCGAAATTGACACTGATATCCGCCAACGTATCTTTGACTATGGTATCGCTAGAAGTTGTCGTATTACCGGCAATGTCCGTAACGCTTGCTTCTACTGTTAGCGTACCTTCAGCGAAGGCAGAGTAATCTTGGCCAGTTAGAGTCCACTCGCCACCAGTCACTGTCGCGGTATAATTTTCTGACTTGCCATCAACATCGGTGATAGTGATTGAAACTTCTTGACCGTCTTCAACATTGGTCACCGTGCCGACCAGTGCGCCATTACTCACCTCGGCAGAGTTGTAATATTCATCACCAAAACCATCAAAATCGACACTGATGTCCGCTAACGTATCTTTAACGATGGTATCGCTAGAAGTTGCCGTATTACCCGCAACGTCTGTAACACTTGCTTCTACTGTTAGCGTACCTTCAGCAAAACCCGAATAGTCTTGGCTGACTAATGTCCATTCGCCACCAGAAACTATCGCGGTATAACTTTCTGACTTACCATCAACATCGGTGATGGTGATTGAAACTTCTTGGCCATCTTCAACATTGGTCACCGTGCCAACTAATACGCCATTACTCACCTCGGCAGAATTGTAATACTCATCACCAAAACCATCGAAATTGACACTGATATCCGCCAACGTATCTTTAACTATGGTATCGCTAGAAGTTGCCGT